>NZ_BAAHBI010000055.1:0-187066 GCF_054776755.1 Spirosoma litoris
GGTGAAAATAAGAGTTTTTATCCCTTTATTCACCTGTGACACAGTTTAGCGAGCACTCCCTACCCGTGGTAAAGCAGAATAGTTAACCGTATTGGCCAAATTTCTAGTCTCGTCTACTTGGAGTTTCATTGCTTCCCAATTTGCTGGGAGCCATCTCTCAAGCTAGTTTACATTAAGTACAGGTAACCTGTTCTGCCGCCTACTGCTTGATCTGGCTCGTAACTACTTCCCACCTGACGGTTTGTAATTCCCTTTACTAAATTCCCAAATAAACGTGAATAAGGGATTAGGAATGGCCTATATGGCCTTGAAAGCGTAGCGTTGGTATTAACGGTTCATATGACGTTAAGTACATTACAATTTCATAACCATTCATATGATTGCCGTTTAATAAACTAAATGAGTTGATTTAGAATTAAAAAGTAACCCTTTACGCTTACTCAAAGTCAAAAGAAGGAAGCTGTTTAAACTTTTCTCGCTAAAGAGAATAGGAATTAATTGTTTGTCATTCCGACGCCAGGAGGAATCTCAAGCTCCCGTAATAATCAAGCTTGAGATTCCTCCTGGCGTCGGAATGACAAAAACACGCTGATTAATACTTGATTTTAGAAAGTTTAAACAGCTTCAAGTATAAATAAAAATACCCGACACAAATTGGCCGGGTGTTTTTGAACCTTCCTCTTTTTAACCAAAAATTATATCAAACTTACGTTAGCCAGTGCAGAAAGGTTTTGTGTTGGCTAACTTTTTTATTGACTCACCAAAATAGTCTGACTCCATATGGAATCAGATCCCGTAATGGTAGTAAGTAGTCCTGATCATCTACGAGATCCAGAATGCGCAATGGTAACAACTAGAATCAGAAAGAACACAATTGATAAGTAGTTACGTAAAGGGCTCAGCAATAGTTTCAACTGATTAGAGTGTAAATAGAATTATCGATTGTTAATACCTCAATAGATATCAAATTTGTATAATTAAGTGCTTTACTTATATCTTTTAAAGAATTGATGGTCTGCTAGAGGATTATTTTTGTATTCTATTAGTGACCACTTTATGGAAATTGACATTTTAAGAGTATGGGATATGATCATCTTGGTACTAAGTTTTACCTATTAATTCTTATCGTCACTTATGCAATCATTGTACTTGCCGTAGTTGCTATTTCCCCCCTTATCGTTTTATTTGCGCTAGGTAGAAAGCTATCCCTACTAGTCAAGCAACTAGGGCAATCATTTCAGCATGATTGGGCTGAACCCTCAGGAAACTAGCTGATACTTTATTAACCTGCTTGTCAGGAACAGGTTTCAACTTGTACTGAATAGGTATTTAAATTCAATTAGATATACTACCTTGAGAGCAACTGGACGACATTTACTTTAGCCATCCAGAAATACATTAACTTACTTTTGACTAAAAACTAATCCAATCTGGAAAAGATAGGCAGATTTGTGCATAGCTATATTTTCATTCCTACTTACCTAAGTGGATTATCTGAGATGATCTAATAAATCGGCATAGTGAACTTGTCTAATTTCGCAAGATCATGCTGCCTAAAACAAACCTCTAAAACGGCGTAAATACGACCGCGCCGGCGGACCTGCTACTTTCAAAGATGATGTGCTGAAAATGATTGCTAACGGCCAGAGTGTGGCTTTTGTATCGGAGGCACTGGGCATCAGTGAAGCGGAGTTGTTGGAAGGCTGAGCGTTTTTGAGCGTAGAGGATGCACACACCGAACTCTTCGACTATGTTGAGGTCTATTATAAGCGGGTGAGACCCAGACCAGTTTGAACAAGATTATTATACAAATCTGACAAATCAGTGTGCCACTAAATCGGACCACCCCAATCTGTTGTAATTCATTTGCAAGCCATACTCAGTATTGTCAATGAAATAGTGAAATACAAAAAACTACATACCATTTGTAGATGACCGTCAAATTCGCTTATTTTGCGCTCCGTTTAGCGTTCTTAGGGCAATTTTGAATCAGATTAGAGTTGCATATTGTGAAATAAAAGAAAATGGAAAGCTAAAACGAATAATATAACCACCTCATAAGTAATACTATGGGGTAAGTCACACAGAGAGGTGTCCGAGTGGTTGAAGGAGCACGCCTGGAAAGTGTGTATGCGGGCAACCGTATCGAGAGTTCGAATCTCTTCCTCTCTGCAAAATATCCCGCAATTGCCTGTAAATAAGGTAATTGCGGGATATTTTTTTTGTGTTTTAAATATGATTGAAATGTTTTGCTGAAGAGGCTCAACACTATGACTATCCACTATACCACCTGGATTTTCGATAAAACCTACGAATATCCCTTCTTTGTGTGTTCTGTTTGTGAATTGACGGGACCTAGATTTAGAAAGTATTTGATTCTGCACTACAATTAGAATCGAAATAAAAAAGGCTTAACTCCAGACAGGAATCAAGCCCTATAATGTCGAAAAGAAAAGCCAACTAACTCATAATATATACGATACAGCTGATACATCTGGATTTATAGAAGTAAAAAAGTCTGTTTTTAATGGAGCCCGACGATTGACAGCAAGCCTCCTTTCCCTGCTCTGTGGCTATGCCTTACAAAAGTCGCCTATTTAAAAAACGAGTTTCTGTGTTTGTCTTTACGGTTTTTAGTACATTTGAAGTGCTCTTGAAATGGGAAAGAGTTAGATCGTCAGTGATTTTTATTGCTGGCGATCTTTTTTTACTTCTCACCATTGGGCAAAATAGTTTAGAATTAGAAAGGCTATTCGCATTGCGGTTAGCCTTTTTTTGTCAATACTATCTGTAGAGGTCGCGTGTGAAACGTGATCAGGAGGGAGGAGAGAAACCAGCCGTAACCAGCAGAGAGTCCTGATGGTAAGGTCAGCACCTTTTGGGCGGCAAGATCTTGATCGTAAATTTTTAATGGTGAAATTATCCATTTTAAATCAATTTGATCGTTGTTACTTTTTAGACTGTGTTCGTCTGAAGTAAATTGGTTATTCCACCCATTAATACTATTTTGTCGGCTAATCCATTTCAATCATTTCGCTTTTCTGGTACTTGTCCCAAGTGTGGCAATCTAGACACCCACCGAATCCGTCGTGTTGGGCTATTGAAACTTATACCTGGTAGAGCGCTCCAGTGTTCATCCTGTCGACAGCGTTTCTTCCAGCTAGGCTATTTTAAGGCTCCCAAAAGTTATATGAAGGAGCTAAAGTAAGCTTGCCCAAATTCTCCAATGTGGTGACCTTAAAGCTCTTGGCTAGTTTGATAATCATGGCTACTCTCAAAAAGATGATCTAACATCTATTTTGCCAGTTGGGGAGTTGGTGATAAATATCACGGACTATACCCTTATAGTTTAGGAAATTTGTTTCATCAACTTAACCGTTTACAAAAATGATGAACCTATTGAAATCTATATTTGGCGGAACCAATGCCAGTCAACTTGACAATGCAATTGCTCAGGGAGTTGTTATCATAGATGTGCGCTCACCAGGTGAGTTTGCCGGAGGTCATGCGCAGGGTGCTGTCAATATTCCACTCGACCAACTGGAGTCGAAGGTTAATAAAATAAAAAGTTACAAGAAGCCGATTGTAGTTTGTTGTGCTTCGGGCATGCGCAGTGCCCGTGCCAAATCGTTCCTGGCGGGCCAGGGCGTAACAGACCTATACGATGCCGGTAGCTGGCGGAACTTAAAGTGAGTACGGTTAAATTTTTCTACAGCAGGAAGGGTTCAGTTTGACAAATAAAAAAGCGCAGTCCAAGTTGGTCTGCGCTTTTTTATTCCCTACAAGTTAATTGTTAGTCATACTCTTTCACGGAAAATTGAATGGTAGGCTGCATGGTCACCTGTGCCCGAATGGAGTTGGTAATCAGACACGCTTTTTCGGTTTTATGCAGTACGCGCTGTGCTTTCTCCAAATCATTTTCGTCGGTTAGCAGCAATTTGGGCGATAGAGCCACCTTGCTGATTTGCCATTTATTGTTGATGTTCTCCAGCTTGCCTTTCGCTGAGCAGTCGAAATCGTCAAAATCGAGTTTGGAGTTTTCGGCAACGGCCAGAAACGTCGTCATAAAGCAACCGACCACAGCCGCTACCAGCAGATGTTCTGGCGACCATACGTCGGGCATTCCTTTCGGAAATTCGGGGGGAGTGGCTACGTCGATAGTGTCGGTCAGGCCCGGAGCGCTGAGCTGCCCTAAACGAGCATAATGCCAGCCCAGATTGACTTTATAATAATGCGGTTCCATAGGAATTGATGTTTATGCTTTTCGACAGGATTTATCGCTCAGAAAAAAATATATCAATCCTGTAATCCTGTCGAAAAAGAACTTAAAGAAGCGTTGTTGGACAAACGTAATCGGTTAGGGCTACCTTACCCGTTTTCTTAATGGCCTCAAATCCGCCAGCCACATCGATTAGGTTATCGAATCCACGCGCTTTCAGAATCGAAATCGCCATCATGGATCGGTAACCACCTGCGCAGTGAACGTAATAGGTCTGGTTGCGGTCAATGCGAGCCATGTTGTCGTTCAGATAATCCAGCGGCAGGTTTTCGGCACCGACTATGTGTTCTGCACCGTATTCGCTCTTCCGGCGAACGTCGAGAATGGGCAAGTCTGGATTTTGGGTAAATACGTCAGCGAACGCATCGGCTGAAATCGACGTAATGGTATCGACTTCCCGGCCAGTGGATTGCCAAGCGGCAAAACCGCCCAATAAATAGCCGATGCAATGATCATAACCGACGCGGGCCAGTCGCAATACGGCTTCTTCCTTCTTGCCTTCGGGGGTAATTAGTAAGATAGGTTGTTTCAGATCCGGTATTAACGTACCAACCCAGCCCGCAAACTGTCCTTCCAGACCAATGTTGATGGAGTTCGGAATAAACCCTTTGGCAAATTCCGGAGACGCCCGCACATCCAGTACTAAGGCTCTTTCCTCGTTAGCCGCGGCTTCAAACGCGGCTGGCGACAACGCCTGCGTACCCTGCCGAATGGCCGCATCGACAGAGGCATAGCCCATTTTGTTGAGTAGGGCGTTTTTGGGGAAATACTGTGGAGGAGGCATCAATCCTGTCGTTACTTCCTGAATAAATTCCTCTCTGGTACGGGCACGTAGCGCGTAGTTTAACCGCTTCTGATTACCCAGCGTATCGGTGGTTTCCTGGCTCATGTTTTTGCCACAGGCCGAACCTGCACCATGTCCCGGATACACAACTATATCGTCGGGTAGGGTCATGATTTTTGTGTGCAAGCTATCGTAGAGTAAGCTGGCCAGATTCTCGCGGGTCAGGTCGGTTTTCACCGCCAGATCAGGCCGACCTACATCGCCAATGAACAGCGTATCGCCAGTGAAGATGGCCGTTTCTTTGCCGTTCTCGTCGATGAGCAAAAACGTCGATGATTCCATCGTGTGACCCGGCGTGTGCAGTACCCTGATTTTTACCTTTCCGAGCGGAAACTCTTCGCCGTCCTTCGCTACGTGTGCTGTATAACCGGGCTGCGCTGTGGGGCCGAACACAATCGTAGCACCTGTTTTTGCGGCCAGGTCGAGGTGTCCCGATACGAAATCGGCGTGGAAATGGGTCTCAAAGATGTACTTGATCGTAGCCTCATCGGCAGCTGCCCGATCCATATACGGTTTCGTTTCACGGAGCGGGTCGATGATGGCAGCTTCGCCCTCACTTTCAATATAATAAGCAGCCTCAGCCAGACAACCGGTATAAATTTGTTCTACGTTCATGGCGTTTTGATGATTAAGGTGATGCATCAAAATTGGCGGAAAGCGGAGGCTGCTTCTGTGATGTTTGTTACAAAAAATACATGATTATCGTCAGCTTTTCAGGCTTTACCAATACAGCCTACTTATCTTTGAGCATCAAAAATCTTCATGTACATGAGTGAACTTGCCCCTTGCCCCGTATGCCAATCGACCTATACCTATGAACTGGATAACCTGCTTGTATGCCCGGAATGTGGGCACGAGTGGAACCCGGAGGAGAACACAGACAATACAGATTCTCTCGTCGTAAAAGATGCGAACGGCAATATTCTTCAACAGGGCGATACCGTTGTGATTGTCAAAAACCTTCCCGTGAAAGGGTCGTCTCAGCCAATAAAAGCAGGTACCAAAGTGAAAAATATTCGGCTGGTGGATGGCGACCATAATATCGATTGTAAAATCGACGGTTTTGGGGCTATGGCACTTAAATCAGAATTCGTCAAAAAAGCTTGACGGTAGAAATTTCGTTAACTTGGCCAGTACCCCGTTTTTACGCCAGTAGTCGCAGGCGAGATACATGATTTTGTGGCCCCTGCCGACAAACCAGTGTTGCCCCACCCACCACCAGTCCTTGAAAATGAGTTGTTATTTTCAGGAATAGTTAAAATTTTTTTTTTTTCTAAAAAAGCGCACAGAAAAGCGGCTGTATGTAACATTTATCACATACAGCCGCTTATAATTCCCTTGCTAAATACACTTAATGAGGCAACTTATCCCGTAGGTAACCATAGACCCACGTACCGGCTATGGCGCTTAGCAACGTGGCGATAACCACTAGATAGCCGCTACCAATCTGGGCAAACAGCGGCCCTGGGCAAGCCCCTGTAATGGCCCATCCCAACCCGAACATTAAGCCCCCGAATATCTGCCCTTTATTGAATGTTTTCTGGTGAAACACAACCCTTTCGCCCGATAAAGTCTTGATATTAAACCGCTTGATCAGCCATACCGAAATCATTCCAACGATCACCGCTGACCCAATAACGCCATACATGTGGAAACTTTGTAGACGAAACATTTCCTGAATCCGAAACCACGAAATGATTTCGGCTTTCACGAACACAATGCCGAACATAACGCCCACAACCAGGTATTTAAGGTTGGCAATGCCGCTTTCTGTTTTTTTCATGTCGTTGGGCGCATCACACACCAACGGCTCTGGACTTGCTATATTTTCCATAGTTTCTTATTCGCTTCAGGGTTAAAACAGTTTCATGATGTAAGGAAGCATTAGGTGCGTCATGGTGAAGCCGCCAATCATGAAACAGCAGGTGGCAACCAGCGATGGCCATTGCAGGTTTGACAGGCCCATGATGGCATGACCCGACGTACAGCCACCCGCCCAGCGTGTGCCAAAACCCACCAGAAAGCCCCCGAATACAAAAAAGACCAGTCCTTTTAGCGTGAATAAATTGGTTGTATCAAATAAATCAGCGGGCATCAGGCCCGAAAAATCATGAATGCCCAACGCCTTCAAATCGGCAACGGTAGCAGCCGAAAGTTGGAATGCATCGGGATTTTCCAGAAAACGCGTCGCCAGAAAACCGCCGATCAGCACGCCCGCTACGAAAAACAGATTCCAGATTTCCTTTTTCCAGTTATACTGAAAAAACAGAATATTAGCGGGCAGACAGGCCGCGCAGATGTGCCGAAGCGACGAGGAAATACCGAACGATTTGTTTCCGATGAGCAATAACGTTGGAACAGTGAGGCCAATCAGTGGCCCGGCTACGTACCAGGGCCAGGGCTTCCGGATGAGGTCAATAAACTCCATGAATTGATTTATAGGTGATAATTGAGATTTAAATGGTATGAATGGGGCATTGATGCCGAACGTTCCAGAGCCAACCTAAATCTGCTCATAGGCTGTGTGCTACGGAATACCTGCACAAAGATCAGCAGGCGTTCATCGCTGTTCCGTGATATTTGTTACATTGAAAAAATTAGTACTAAAAAACAGTTGAAACTGCTCCCTTTAACAGATAAGCCGCCAATGGGTTAAGTACGTATGCGCATCCATGAAGAACTGGTTCTGTTGTTTAGTGTCCTCAAATGGGTCATTCTTTCGGTACTGATCGGCTGCCTGACGGGTTTGGTGGTATCTGGGTTTATCCTCTTTATTCATGAGGTGATCGAGCAAAGCAATCACTATCAGCATGTATTTTACCTGCTTCCGATTAGTTTTTTTGTCGCTAATCTGCTCAGTCAGTTTGTGTTGAAGCAGCACGTGGGCACCGACGCCCTGATTGCAGCCATCAACAAAAACTATGGAAAAATCGAAGGAAGCTTTGTCCCAACTAAAATCGTTAATGTTATTCTGATTCTGGCAACGGGCGGTTCAGCAGGGAAAGAAAGCCCTTGTGCCCAGATCGGCGCTGGTCTGGGCAGTCTCTGCGCCAACCTATTTCGAGTCGACAATATTGATCGGCGAAAAATGGTCCTGTGCGGCTTTTGTGCCGGGTTCTCCTGTGTGTTCGGCGCTCCAATTGCGGGGGCTTTGTTTGGCATTGAAGTGCTGGCCGTTGGCGTCATTCTGTATGACGTACTGCTTCCGGCCTTCGTTGCGTCCATTACCGCGTATCAGATTTCCTCAGCGTTGGGGGTTACCTTTTTTTACTATCCCCTTCAGTTTGTGCCCGCTTTTGGCAGGGGCTTTTTCTTACAGCTACTGGGCGGTGGTCTCCTCTTCGGATTGTGTGCCTATGGGCTGATCCGGGCGATACAATCCAGTACATCGGCCGTGAACAGGATTCCGATCTGGCGTCCGTGGAAAGGGTTGCTGGGTGGCGTAGTGCTGGTTGGGTTGACGCTTTTATTTTCCCGTGATTATTTAGGCTTAGGACTCAATCTGATGGAAAATGCCATCGAAGGACATCCGGTCAGGTCCTACACGTTTTTACTGAAAGCACTTTTTACCGTCATTACCCTGAGCATCAGTCGGAGCGGCAGTGTCATTACACCTACGTTATTTATTGGGGCTACTGCTGGCAGTTTCTATGCCGAGCTGGTTGGGGGCGACCACTCGACGTTTGCGGCCATTGGTTTTGTGAGTTTATTGGCTGGTGCCGCCAATACGCCCATTGCCTGTAGTATTTTGGCCATTGAGCTGTTTGGGGCCGAAGTAGCTCCCTATGCTGCCGTTTCCTGCGTCATTAGTTTTCTGATGTCCGGTCATCGTAGTTTGTACTCGTCTCAAGTATTGACCGTACCCAAATCCAGTGCCATACCTACCACAACGGGCCAGGAGTTTAATGCCATTACGTCTCCGGTAATCAGTTGGCGCGTTCATTTACCCAAGTGGTTAAATGAGTTGGGTCGTTTTTTTCGTAGTCGTCGGTAGGCGTAAACCTGTTTACAGGTTCATCGGCTTCACCCGCATGATGAATCCTGGCCATTTCTCAGCAACAAAATACCTGGTCTTTTAAACAAAGCAACTTCGGACGTTTGAACAAAATCTGCCCGAAGGCGTGCCTCTACCTTTGTTCCATCAATAACAAATCAAAAAAATGGAACAAAACAATTATCAGGGAGCTTTACAACAACCAATCGGTTCGGGCTTCAACGCAAAATCAACAACCAACGACGTCATTGAAGGGGTTGACCTTACAGGAAAAATTGCCATTGTAACGGGCGGTAACACAGGCATCGGCCTGGAAACCACCAAAACACTGGCACAGGCGGGAGCAACGGTCATCGTTCCGGCAAGGGACGTCGAAAAAGCAAAACGAAATCTGGAAGGTATTGCAAATGTCGAAATAGAACCCATGGACTTAATGGATCCGGCGTCTATAGATGCATTCGCTGAAAAATTTCTGGCTTCTGGCAGGCCGCTTCATCTGCTAATCAATAATGCGGGCATTATGTGGGTACCCCTTCGCCACGATAGCCGGGGTATCGAATCGCAACTGGCAACGAATTACCTGGCCCAGTTTCAGTTAACGGCGAGATTATGGCCAGCACTCATCAAAGCCAACGGAGCGAGGGTTATCAATGTGTCTTCCCATGGCCACCAGTTCGGCACCTTTAGTTTTGACGATCCCAACTTTCAAAACCGTACGTACGAAACACTTCAGGCTTACGGGCAATCCAAAACGGCGAGTAACTTATTTGCTCTTGAACTAGACAATCGTGGCAAAGCCTTCCATGTACGGGCCTATAGCCTACATCCAGGTTCTATTGGTGGAACAGAACTGGGACGAGAAGCTCCGTTAGAGCTTTTCCAGAAAATGGGTTTTGTGGACGAAGAGGGCAATATGCTTCCCCAAGTACTGGCTTCACTCAAAACCATACCACAGGGTGCTGCCACAACTGTTTGGTGCGCCACCACACCGCTGCTCGATAACATCGGTGGCGTGTATTGTGAAGATGCCGATGTAGCCCCACTAGCATCCGATAGCGAGATGTCGCCGGGCGTAAAACGTTATTCGCTGGACGAGGCCGATGCCAAACGCCTGTGGCAATGGAGCGAAGAGGTCAGTGGTATATCTTTTTCAATTAATTAATCCCAAACCCAACGAAATGAAAACGTTCAACGATAAACTTGCCGTCATAACGGGCGGCAATAGCGGCATCGGATACGCTACTGCAAAAGAACTAAGTCAAAGAGGTGCCAACGTGATTATAACCGGCAGAAGAAAAGAAGCGGTTGAAAAGGCGGCATCGGAACTGAATGTAACCGGAATGATAGCTGACCAATCCCGCGTAGCGGATATTGACAACCTGGTCTCGGATATTTCAGGACAATTTGGCAAGGTCGATATCTTACTCATCAATGCCGGAATAACGAAATCAGCCCCAATCGAATTGACGTCCGAACAGGTATTTGATGAAATTATGGATGTGAATTTCAAAGGAGCTTATTTTACCCTAAGCAAATTCATACCTATTCTGAACGATGGTGCTTCGGTGATATTCCTGTCGTCAACTTCAGCAACTATTTCACCACCAACGGCTTCTGTTTATGCAGCCAGTAAAGCAGCCATCAATGCGGTGATGAAAATAGCGGCCCTTGAGTTGGCCTCACGAAAAATCCGTGTGAATGCGGTAAGTCCGGGTCCTGTTGCTACCGAGATCATGAACAAAATGGGAGTAAATGATACCCTTGAACAGCAAATGATCAGTAGCATTCCCCTGGCGAGGTTTGGAAAAGCTGGCGAGGTGGCAGAGTTGATTGTCTTCCTGTCTGACGATAAAGCCGCCTTTATCACAGGGGCTAATTTTCTAATCGATGGCGGACAATCCGTATGATTGTTTAACGGACGAACCATGTCAAAAGAACGCAGTGGAGAGCTTGTGTACTACCGTTCTTTTGACAGTTGAATCGGGCTTTTCAGTAAAGCAACATAAATGATACTTTTTATCCTTACGGGAAAGAACTAAAAAACAGCCATGCAGTACGAAGCAAAATATATAACGGATGATATCAAACTTTCCTGCTATGAGGATAAGTTTTTTAAATCAGACATCATGTTTGAGCACCACATGTTGATCTGGTTCATTTCGGGCGAAACAAAAATTGTTCAGGCTGATGCCACTTCTATTTTTAAGGAGGGGGATATTTTCCTGATCCCGAGAAACCAGTTGGCTACCATCATTAATTACCCCAAGGACGGAAAGCCGCACAAAACAGTAGTCATGCACCTTTCTACAGCAAGGTTGAGGGACTTTTATGCCCATCTGGATGTAAAGCCCAATGCCCAGGAATCAAAAAAAATATATCATTTCAGCAATCACCCTTTACTGGCAAGCTGCCTGTCGTCCCTGATTCCGTATTTTGAGATGAAAGAACTGCCTGAAACTATTGCCTCGTTAAAAATTACCGAAGCCATGAGCATTCTGAGGGCAATCGATAAAAGCATAGACAATATACTGGCCAATTTTGAAGAACCGGGGAAAATTGATCTGGCCGGATATATGGAAAAGAACTTTATGTTTAACCTTCCCCTGGAAAAATTTGGCTACCTGACCGGGAGAAGCCTCACGACTTTTAAAAGAGATTTCAGCAAAGTGTTTAATACAACACCGCAACGCTGGCTCACCCAAAAGCGACTGGAACTAGCTCATTATCAGTTTACCGAAAAGCAGAAGCGTCCCATTGATGTCTGTTACGAAACGGGTTTTGAAAACCTGTCGCACTTTTCATACGCATTCAAAAAACAATATGGCTATGCACCTACGGAGCTGCTCAGCCAAATCGGCACGAACCATTAATAGACTTAATTATGCCCTGGAATCCTGAAAAATACAACCAGTTCAAAAGCATCCGATACCAACCATTTTTTGATTTAACAGAAATGATCGCAGAGGAGGGATTGAAAAATGGCGTGGATATAGGCTGCGGGACAGGCGAACAAACCTCCATCCTTTCAGAAAAATTTGAAAACGCTTCCTTTTTAGGGATTGATTCTTCTGAAGAAATGCTATCGGAATCGGAAAAATATGTCCGTGAAAATTTACAGTTCAGCAATCTGTCCATAGAAGCGTTTGCAAACAACCGTTCCAAGTGGGATCTGATTTTCAGCAATGCGGCTTTGCAATGGACAGATAATCACAGGCAATTATTTCCCACGCTGATGTCAAAACTCAATACCGGAGGCCAGTTTGCTGTACAAATGCCGGTTCAGAATGAAAACCTGCTCAATAAACTACTCCTTGACTTGGTTCAGGAAAAACCGTTTGCCGATTTTTTGAACGGTTTTAAAAGAACATCGCCAGTACTGAGTATGGATGCGTATGCCCAATTGATGTTTGACGGTGGGTTACAAAATATTCAGATTGTGCAAAAGGTTTATCCGATTATTGCCGATAATCCCGAGAAGCTGTTTGATTTCATTTCGGGATCATCATTAATTCCTTATTTGGAAAGAATGCAGGGAGAGGAACAAACGATTTTCATTGCTGAATACAAGAAACGGATAAAAATTGCCTTTGAAAAATTTCCGGCTATCTATGCCTTTAAGCGTCTGCTGCTTTATGGCAGAAAAGGTACCGCTACAGACCAGCTTTGATATAGGCCCAACCCTGTTCCTGTTTTAGAATGAGTTCGATGATGGCGACCGGAACCGTCTCGACAAAGGGTAGCATATCAGCCAAGGTCAATTGACTGCTCCGTAGGCTGTTCTCACAGACAACCATCCGAACCCGATAGTTTTCGACAAATGATTCCAATGGCTGCCCATTCTAATACGTTTCATCGTGAAAATAGATCGGTTTTGTTTATCTACTCAGTTGATCCACTTGCTGGATAAAAACACACATAATGTGATTTGTGTATAATCCGCGAATCCGTTTGATAAGTACGTAGGGCGTGTTGAAGGCTTTTTTAGGTATTGTTGCAATTAAACCATGAGGCTGTTTAACCTTTTGTTTTAATAGCGTTTTGTCATCCCGACGCAGGAGGGATCTTCGGTCAAGGATAATTTTAGGGGATCACCCGAAGATCCCTCCTGCGTCGGGATGACAGAAACACACCGATTAGTACTTGATTTTAGAAAGTTTAAACAGCTTCCATTTCATTGTCTTCACCGTCACCATGATTTATGTATTTATTTTACTGAGTTGGGTCATTTTTGGCTTCATCCACAGCTTAACCGCCAGCCTATGGGTGAAGCAACTTATTGCCTTAAAATTCAGTAAAATAAACGCATACTACCGACTGCTCTACAATGGCATTGCCCTGATTACCTTCCTGCCGGTACTCTGGCTCCACCGAATGGCGCCAGTCGACTATGTTAGTTCCTGGCAGGGTTCATCCTTAATCGGCATGTTGGTTATTGGTGTAGGCTTCGTCGTCGCGGTCATTGCCTTGCGGGGCTATGATCTGGCTGAATTTATTGGCTGTCCGATGACCAATAGTCAGACGAGTCAGCAGGAATTACGGCAACATGGATTGCTTCGCTACGTGCGTCACCCTTTGTATACAGGTATTATTTTGACGTTGATCGGGATTTGGATCACTCAGCCAACCTGGTCCTATTTAATTTTGCTGCTGGTTGCTACGCTCTATATTCGGATTGGTATTTACTTTGAAGAACGAAAACTGATCGTTACGTTCGGGAACACTTACCAGCAGTATCGCCAGCGCGTACCGATGCTGATTCCCAGACTTTCACAGGGATAAATATGTATAAGAGGGGGTGTATCCATCACCCTCAATAAGGTCATTACAGGTTTCTTTTTTCGGCGTTTCCAGTGTTGTTTACGTATTCTCGAACGAATTGGTGAAGTAAATCACCCAGCAAGAATCCAGCTGTAGCTCCCCAAATACTCATGGATTGCCAGTGCGACTGAATAGGGCAATGACCTGTCAGACAGCCAACTTCACGCCAGTATAGAAACCCGGACAGGGCTCCCAAAACAACACCGGCCCATTGCCACCGATTAATGTACTTCTTCATAAGGTACCTCTTTTCTGACCTCTTTGGCTTGTATTCGATTCTATGTTACCCCTACATCGCGGGTGAATTTGGCGTCTTTACGACTTCCGTTTGATTATCTTTAGCGAATTCGGGATGATAATTTACGAAGAAATTAAGCCAGGTCCGCCGGGCAAGCCGAAAGAAGAATGGCGTCAGAATAATCAGCGATGGTAGAAGAAACGCCAGGTAATAGTCTAAATTGACATTCAGTATAGCATAAAAGAGCACAAACGAGCTGATGATAAACGCTACGTAATAGGCATAGCTAACATACAGGGCTCCCGTGAAAAAACCGGGTTCCCGTTCGTAACGCAGATGGCAGTGGCTACACTGTTCATGCATTTTATCGAACTGCTTCAGATTGTAGGCGCTTTTACTAACAAAAACATCCCCTTCCTGACAGCGTGGACATTTATTGAAAAGAATGCTATATAACTTGGTTCCTTTTAACATGGCTCAGGTTCATTTATGTACAGATCAAGGCCCTTCGTGTCGGTGATCATTGACACAACAAAATTAACTGACCTCTGCCCCCTAATCTGTGATAATTGTTACATAAAAGCCTGATTTTGGCAAGGCATAGTCTGAATATGTACCAACATTTTTGTCATTCTGAGGAACGAAGAATCTTAATGTACCCTCACCTGAGAGTTAGGGTGCGTTAGAATTCTTCGCTCCTCAGAATGACAAGAAAGCAACTACCCTTTTTTAAGCGTACTGGGGCATACGTAATCAGTGGTTTTAATTCGTCCGGTCTTCTGAATGGCCCCGAAGCCACCAGTCACATCAATAACATTATCAAATCCCCGTGATTTCAGAATCGAAGCGGCCATCATCGACCGATATCCACCGGCACAGTGAATGTAGAAGGTTTCCTCTTTAGGAAACGCAGCCATGTTTTCACTGATGTAATCGAGCGGTACGTTTTTAGCTCCGTCAATATGTTCAGCCGTGAACTCGCCGGGTTTCCGAACGTCGATCACTGGAATAGAATTTTTTTCAATCTGGTCAGCTAGTTCGTCCGCCGAAATCGACGTAATGGTGTCTACTTCATTACCACTCGTAGCCCAGGACTCAAAACCACCCGCCAGATAACCCAGCACCTGATCGTAGCCAACGCGAGCTAGCCGGGTTAGCGTTTCCTGTTCAGTTCCAGGTTCGCAAACTAATAGTAGCTCCTGCCTAACGTCTGGGATCAGGGCACCGACCCAGGGCGCAAATTGGCCCCCTAAACCGATATTGATGGAATTAGGAATGAACCCTTTATTGAACACCTGTGCCGCGCGAACATCCAGCACAACCGCTCCCGTCTCGTTGGCAGCGGCTTCAAAGGCTTCGGGGCTAAGCGGTTGTGCCCCCCGATTCAATACCGTATCGATGCTTTCGTAGCCCTGCTTGTTCATCAGTACATTTTGCGGAAAATATTGGGGGGGCGCTTGCAGACCATCGGTCACCTCCTTGATAAATTCGTCGCGGGTCATGTTGGCACGTAGCGCGTAGTTAAATAGCTTCTGATTGCCCAGCGTATCGGTGGTTTCCTTACTCATGTTTTTGCCACAGGCCGAACCTGCCCCGTGAGCCGGATATACGATCACATCGTTGGGCAGTGTCATGATTTTATTCCGGAGCGAGTCGAACAGATAGCCAGCCAGATCGTTCATGGTCAGGTCTGATTTCTGGGCCAGGTCCGGTCGACCCACATCGCCAATGAACAACGTATCGCCACTGAAAAGGGCCGTTTCCTTACCCGTTTCATCAAGCAGTAAATAACAGGTCGACTCCATTGTGTGACCGGGCGTGTGTAGTACCCGAATTTTTACGTTACCCAGTGGCAGTTCTTCGCCGTCTTTAGCAATGTGAGCGTCGAATCCCGTTTGGGCATTGGGTCCGTAAACGATGGTAGCACCGGTTTGCTTAGCCAGATCGAGGTGACCCGATACGAAGTCAGCGTGGAAATGGGTTTCCAGTACGTAGTTGATGGTTGCGCCCTCACGTTCGGCTCGTTCGAGATACGGTTTTACTTCGCGAAGTGGGTCAATAATAGCGACTTCGCCCGCACTTTCTATGTAATAAGCTCCCTGAGCCAGACAGCCGGTATAAATCTGTTCGATGTTCATGATAACCGTAAATTGACGAATGGAAACAAAAGTTGAACGAGTTAAAAAAGAAGTTCTTTCGCGATGATGTACACACCCATGACAAGTACAAACCACCCAAATACCTTTTTAAGTTTATCGCCCGGAACATACCGGGACAGGTAGGAGCCAACAAAAATGCCGATGACTGAAAGAGCGGTAAATTCGAGCA
This sequence comes from Spirosoma litoris, assembly GCF_054776755.1. NCBI lineage: Bacteria > Pseudomonadati > Bacteroidota > Cytophagia > Cytophagales > Cytophagaceae > Spirosoma > Spirosoma litoris. Next base: position 16,502 of record NZ_BAAHBI010000055.1, read on the forward strand.
GAAATGGCCAGTCGACCTGCATGTTGGACAGATCGCCCAGGAATCCGATTAGCGATTTGGCCGCAATGATCAGCAGCGACGTACCCACCGCCATTTTCATAGGAAGTCGCGCCAGCAGCACCAGAGCCGGAATAATCAGAAATCCGCCACCCGCTCCCACGATGCCTGTTAACGTACCGACCAGGGCTCCTTCGAGCGCAATCAGGGGGAGATTAAAGGTCACTTCTCCTGCTTCGTTGTTCGTATTGCCTTTTTTGTCCCGGATCATGGATACGGATGCAGCCAGCATCACCAACGCGAAGAACAGCATGATGGCCACATTCCGACTGAGGGTGAAAGTTCCCATCGTCAATACCGGATCAGGAATGGCCGGAACCAGGTATTTTCGGGTCAGAAAAACCGCCAGAAACGAGGGAATTGCAAAAACAAAGGCGGCTCGGTAGTTAATCTGCTGGTTGCGCATGTAGCTAACCGAGCCCACCAGCGACGTAGTGCCCACCACAAATAGCGAGTAGGCCGTTGACAGAACGGGGTTAATGCCCATCATGTATACCAGTACGGGTAACGTAAGGATACTGCCTCCCCCGCCAATTAGCCCCAGGCTAATGCCAATAAAAATGGATGTCGAAAAGCCAATAAGTTGAATCGTAGTCATCTTGCTTGCCAGATTTTAGGCAAAGCAACAGGACGTAACAAGGCTTTTCCGTGATAATTGTTACACAGAAGGAGTTTAGTTGGGCAACATTTCGATTTTACCCCGTGACAACTTTAGTTTGTTTATTTTTTCGAGTTGTTTGAGCAGGCGCGATATAACCTCACGGGAGGTAGCCAGTTCATTCGCAATTTCCTCGTGCGTAATTGTTAATTCACGACACTGACAACTTTGCGCTTTTTTCTGAAGATAGGTTAGTAATCGTTCATCCAGCTTATGGAAAGTGACCTCATCAATCGTGGCCAGCAGGTTATCAAACCGTTTCTGATAGGTTTGAAAAACAAACTGTTTCCAGGTCGAATAGCGGCACAGCCACTCATCAACTTTATCGACGGGAATCGTAATCAGCTCGGTTTCTTCTTCGGCCACAGCCGTAATTTCACTACGCCGACTCCCCAGACAGCAAGTAAGCGACATTGCGCAGGCATCCTGACCACCTAAATAATAAAGAAGTGCCTCACGGCCTTCCTGATCGGGTCGCATAATTTTTATAGATCCACGAATGATAATAGGTACGGATCGGATGTATTCGCCGGGACGTATTAAATAAGCACCTTCTGGAACAATCTTATATTGGCCAACCACAGCCAGTTCTTGTAGGAGTGGATATTCCAGTAGGTTAGCAAGCGTATCCGTTAAATAATCAACCGTTAATTGCATGACTTTTTTCGCGTTCTATGTATACACTAACGGTAACACATAGCGAAGCCATTCCATTTCGTTTCCATCAATGAATACTGGTACAAATCCGCGCAAAAACAGAACATATTACCTAAAGAGCTTAGTAATTCACTTGTTACTGGTTGGTAGAATGACCAACGATCACTCTTATTAGGGTATATGTAATAATCAGCTAAAAAAAACCGAATGTATATAGCTAAGTAAGGACCGGAGACACGCAATCTTATCGGCAAGGACCAGCATATGTTTCTAACCCTTCCCTTTGCGACGATACAACTACTTCGTAATGGCTAATTGGCCCGCAACGATATGCCATTTGTTTTCTTCCTTTTTGAGAATGTGCGTAAAAAGTGCCTTTTTAGACGTGCTTGACTCTGTACCACTGCCATGTACCCAAATGACGTTATCGTCGACGGATTCGGCTTTTTCAACAGTGTACTGTATGGGTTCAATAAACTTAGTGCTATCGAAGGGATTCACAACTTGGTTATTTTCATTCCAGATGGTCGCTTTGGGAGAAAGTACTGTCGATAGTAGGCTTGTATCTTTGGCACTACACGCCTTACTATAAATGACTTCTGAATTATGGGCAATGGAATCAACCGCCTGTTGTGTCAACGGCCCACGCCGTGGGCCATCGCCCCTAAATAACAGTTTACCTGCATTCGCTAACTGCGCAAACCCAGGAATGTCGGCACTCACGCCAACGACAAACAAGACTGTAATCAGGAGTGGAATAATAAATTCTCGTCGTAAACTGCCTGTCTTTCTGTCTTTCGTGTAACTCAGCAAGGATGACCAGTTGTTCATGATATGAAATACAGCTGCGCTCACGAATAAAATGCCAAACCAGGCATGTGTATGCTCAATGGCATGGTTTCCCTGCCCAAAGTAGATTAGCAGACCCGTTGTTCCTAAGATAAGAAACACCAATGCCACAGAGAGGCTAATAAAGTTTTTAGATTTCATACAAATAGTTACTTGTTCCTTTGGATGGAGTAGGGATAATTTAAGCCGTTTTCCAGGTGACTATACCTACCATTACATACGGAGAATGATCTCCTGATCGTTGCCTGTAGAAAAATTTATTTTCTTCTCAGGCAACGACCGGGCTTCTTTTTATCGTAGACCCTTATAGACCTTACCCGATCATCCTCTGTGCTATTTCGAAGAAAAAAGTCACTTAATCTGCCTGATGTGATTGATGGATGTCGATGTCAAAAGTCAGCCGCTCAGAAGCAATTATTTGAGGCCTATTATAGCTTTGGCGTCAACATCTGTTTGCGATACGCCAGCAGCCGGGAAGAGGCCGAAGAGATGTTCGATGATGGCTTTCTACGCGTTCTCAATAAGATTTCATATTACGATCCTGAACAGCCATTCGATGCCTGGTTTCGTACGGTAATGGTGCGTTCGGCGATTGATCATTACAGACAGCATAAATCACCATTAATCTTCACGGATATTGACGAGGCTTATGACATTGGCGAGACGGATAAGTTGCTGGAAAAATTGGCTGTTGATGACATATTGACTATTGTTCAGAAACTCCCACCCGCTTACCGAACCGTTTTTTCATTACACGTTGTGGATGGGTATTCCCATCCCGAAATTGCCCAAATGCTGGGTATACACGAAGGTACATCACGCTCTAACCTGGCTAAAGCACGCCAGAAATTACAGGAACTGCTTATTGAATGGACAGCTACAAACTCAGTAAACCGACGAAACTATGTCTAACGAACGGTTTGATAAACTGATGAAGAAACAGTTGGAATCGGTCAGCCCAACCTACCAGGCACGCGCCTGGGATCGATTTCAAAAACGCTTGCCAAGTGTGGGATTTTGGCCCTGGCTGGGTAAATATGGTGGCTGGGCACTGAGTTGTCTTATGCTAGCGGGGTGGGTGTCTACGCTGTATGTAGTACATGAAAATCAGACGTTGACGGCTCAGTTGAGCGCAACGCTACGCCAGTCTAATCCTGTTCAGCAGCCAGTATCATCATCAGCTTCCTCACGTGCGGAATCTTCCAGGCTACCTCACGTTGATACGGTCTATGTTGTGAAGCGGACTATTATCGAACACCGGCATTTTTACAGGCCAACAGGTCAATTTCCCACGGATAGTGTTCTCAGTGGCCAAAGCGACTCCGCCATCGTAGACGATACTGGAGAGAATACGCCTATAGCCAAACCGTCTTTTGAACGAGCAACGACTAAACTTCGCCGACAACGTCAGAAGGGTAAAATTGCTGGCATATCTCCGCGTACCCGTCAGGCGAAGGCTAGCCAATTGTTAGGAAATAGAGCGTATCCAGCAGCATCAACACAGCCGCTACCTACTGATTCAACGAGCGTGGCTGTTAATACGAATCAGGAATCGAGCGAAAAAATTGTTGCCGTTGATACAACGCAAAGGCTCTTGAAAGTACCTGAACAGGAAAAACCCAGGCCTGATTCTGTCGCCAAAAAAGAGTCAGTGGCATCAGCCCAGGAACAGGCTAAACCGAGTAAACAAAATCGCCCTCCATTCCGATTATCGGCTTTGAAACCACGTGTCGGTATTGAGTCGATAGCCATTCGAAATGGTATTGGTGTGGGCCCGACGTTGGAATTGTTTCTGAATGAAAACTTAGGCCTGTCGGTAGGCTTGCAGGCGGCTCAACTTCATTCGCAAACACATCGGGATATGGATGACTTTAATGCCTCAACTGGAAAAGATTTTGTTCGACAGTATCAATCTTTTTTACCAGCTCAATTCGATCGGATTGACGATATTTCTATTCATACCTCCATTGTTAGTTTGCCGATAATGCTTAAATATTACGTTCCGATTAAGCATAATTGGTCGTTGCTGTTTCAAACCGGTACGAGCTTCGATCTGGCGGCTTATCAACAGGTGCATTACGATAGTGAATATAAGGGGACAGAACGCTACAATTCGTTTGAAGTAAATGCCCAGCGAAGCTTCTTTCATGATTTTAGTTTTGGGACAGGCATCCAATACCATAAATCGCGAATTTCCGGGCAAGTAGTCCCCTATTATCTATACGATTTCCGAAGTATGGCCAATACCCCAGGGGGTAGTAATTTCGGGCTGAAAGCATCGGTATGGCTCGATTTATTTAACTAATTCAGCCATCCGCTTCGACAATTTTCAGTTACGCAGACTTTGTAGGTATACATCGTCTAAAAACGGCGCACTCATTTTATTGATCAGACAGGCTGGATGTAGGTGACAAGTTGCCTATAATCCAGCCTTGACTTTTAATAGGTAATCTGTTTACTAATTGTTTGCACTCTTCTCAGGCGAGTTTTTCTGTTTTCAGACATTAATTTTTTTTAATCAGGCAGCGGCTGTTTTGCTAGCCGCCGTATATCAATTTGAAAACGATTAATGTACTAACCTGAACTTATCATGGATAAAACCGCCGAATCAATGAATCGCCTGGAGTTTCTAAAACAATTGGGACTAAGTGGATCTGCGTTGGTTGCTTTATACTGTGCGGGCACCCTTTCTTCATGCTCGAAGAGTTCGCCCTCCCCGGCAGCACCACTGACCGCTGACATCACACTGGATTTAACGTCAGCAACCTATGCAGGACTGACCACCATTGGTGGGTATGCTTATACGGGTTCTATTTTGGTGGCCCATATCAAAGATGGCAGTTATATCGCCCTATCGAAAGTATGTACTCATGAAGGTACTACGGTAGAATACATTGCTAGTTCAAACACGATTTATTGTCCCAATCACGGAGCCCGTTTTAATACCACAGGGGCCGTTACTCAGGGACCAGCATCCAGGTCATTAACTCAGTATAAAGCCACCCTAAGCAGCGACGGCAAAAGCCTTCTAATCACAAACTAAGTATGCGGCTAAGTCTTTTTGTTTTGCTGTTCTGTGTTAACCTGTTCGCTCAAGCCCAGGACACAACCCGTATCGTTCGTCCGGCAGCCCCAGCTGTTGACACTACTTCCGCCGATCAACTGTTGGCTGGCCTGACCGATTCGTTAACGGCTCAACCCTTGTTACCGAGCAAAATGCTCTTTACCCAACGTGTTTTCTGGGGTCCCAACGGGTTGCTTCGGACAATGAATGTGGCTCCTTTAACGCCTGAAGGCCGGGAGAAAGAACTAAAAATTCGGCGCTCCATGCTGGTTGCTCACCAGGTTATGGGATTTGTTACACTAGCCGGTTTTGTGGTCCAGGGAATTCTGGGCGCTAAACTTTATAACGCCCAGGGCAGTGAGTATACGCGGCTTTTTCAGGCCCACCAAACCACGGCTGCCCTGATCAATGTTTCCTACGGAACTACCGCCTTGCTATCGCTGACGGCTCCGCCCAAAATGCTGGCCGACCGCAAAGGGCTGAGTGGCATAAAGCTGCATAAATACTTAGCCGTTATTCACCTGACGGGTATGATTGCGACCAATATTCTGGCGGGCATGATTCGCCAGAATCCAGACCTAAAACCGCTTCACCGCGACGTTGCGTATACTACATTTGGTGCCTTTGCCGCTTCGATAATTGCCATTAAATTCTGAGCCCCCACTTTAGCTTCATACAGTCATGATGCCTGCCCAAACACTTAACTACCTGATTGGCCTTGTTCTGATTAGCCTGCTGGTTTCAGCTACTACGGTTGGGAAAAAACTGATCGCCGATAAAAAAATATCAACCGTCACCTACACCATGCACCATCCGCTTCATACCTGGGATGGTGTCAGCCATGATGTAAACTGCGCACTGATGTATGATGAGGCCACAAAAGCAGTTGAAAGCGTTGCCGTGGTAATTAAGGTTGCTACGTTCGATAGCAAAGATAGTAACCGGGATTCGCACGCGCTGTAGGTATTGGATGGTATCCGCTATCCGAATGTCACGTTTGTTAGTCAGGTAATACAAACCAATGCTGATGGCACACTGACAGCTACCGGAAAGCTTACCTTTCATGGCGTAACCAAACCTGCTGTACTGGTTTGTACCCGCAAGGAAGACGGAAATAGTTTAGCTATTAGCGGTGCTTTTGATATTAAAATGACCGATTTCAATGTTGAACAACCTTCTCTACTTGGCATGAAAGCCGATGACGAAATCAAACTTAAATTCACTGCTTACTTTACCCGGTAAGGAGGGAAACGTATTGTAGGAACTTTATCCCATCGAAAAGCTAGTGCCTTACCAAAGTAGATTCTGTAGATTCTATCGGATTCTATTGTTGTTATTCTGCTGATAATCATTTCGTAAACCATCAATTAGAATCAAAAGAATCTCTAGACTCTAAATTGGAAAAGTACTAGTAGCCTGGCTAAATATCTTGGATAACAGTTGCAGGAACGATGCGGTAGCCTTAATCAATAGAATAAGAATATTTCCAAATTGGAGCGATTGGTGACTTTTTAAAAACATTAAAACAAACGCCTTGTTATCAGGAAATACTCAGAAAATTATGAAGGCGTTAGTTGCAATTATGTTGGCCTGCCAAATGTTGGGAAGTAGTCTCTTACCCGGCTTTGGCATTGATCAGTCTACCCGATTGGTCGATCTCGTACAACATTATCAGCAACACCGGCAAACCGAACCGGACCTGGGTTTTCTTGATTTCATGATAATGCACTATGGTGCTAATTCGGCCCATCAAAAGCACCCGAACCATAGTCATCATAACTTGCCGACAACAGGACATTCTGTTCCTGTTTTCTTGCTGGCATACCTTCGACTGGCTCCAACGACTGCCATCCAGGAAGTACTTAAGGCTAAAATGCCCTTTTGGCGCAGGGCCGATTTATATTCTTTTCTGGCTGTTTTCGCCCTGATTAACCCTCCTCGGCGGTAGGTAATTCCTGCATACTGGCCGACGTGTGTCCTAACCACAAGGAGATTGCATAACCGTTTTTATAGGTTTCTGTTTGGTAAATAGCCTGCGTAGCTATTTCCTTCTCCTTGCACTAGCTAGTGACAATCCATCTTTCTTAGTTAGCGATGGTATATCTGTCAATCCCGAATTATTGTCCGCACTGCGTTTAACGGGTTTGGCTTACTACTATTTACAGCTATAACTCCAGGTGATTTGCCTGTCGGGAACGGCTGTCTGCTTACGTCATGCCTACAGGTGTCAACCGATGAACTTATTCATTGTGCTCTTCAAACACTCCCGATTCGTATTACCGAGTGCCTTTTATATACTGTTTCATTTTTAAACAATTCCTTATGATTACTCAACACAAAACTCTGAAAATGACAGCATTCAGCGGTCTGTTTATTATTGCCCTTATAGCTCAGCCGTCACTAGCCCAGAATCGCCGGGCGAGCAGCCAGGCACCCGCTACGCCGTCTGCCAATACACCGTCCAGCCAGGGAACTTCTTCGGGCTCTGAGTTAGGCAACTACCGAAATGAGCGGGCAGATGCCTGGATTCCGCTGGAAGCCGAAAAACGACAAGCCTCCTGAGCGAATTTTCCTTGACCGGGCCCAGCTTCTGACGCTAACCGCTCCGGAATGGACTGTACTCGTCGGTGGTCTGCGTGTTTTGGAACAGAATTATGACTACTCAAAGCACGGTGTATTTACGGATCGCCCTGGGCAGTTAACGAACGATTTCTTTCAGGTGTTGACCAGCATGGATTACGAGTGGGTTCCTCAGGATCAACAGGAAATGCTGTTTACCGTTCGGGGTCGGGGGAGTGGCGCTATCAAATACACTGCAACCCGCTGTGATCTCATTTTTGGATCGAATGCGCAGTTACGTAACATTGCAGAAGTGTACGCTGCGGATGATGCGCAGGAACGCTTTGTCCATGATTTCGTAGCGGCCTGGAACAAGGTCATGATGCTTGATCGGTATGACGTCAAGGACGAATAATAGGGCTTACTATCAAACCAGGCACAAACGTAACCCTGTCAACCTGCTGGCTAGTCATTTTCTGTCAGCAGGTTGACTATTGTATGATTGATAAATAGACCTTATTTTATGCCTTGGCGCTTTTATAGTCAGTCTTTAACGTTACCTTAAACGATTCCAGTACTTGAACGACTAGCAACTCACTAACTTTTCCAAATACAGATGGCAACCCCAGACTCTATCCACCACGAACAGCATTTACGCAGTTCAGACATGATTTCGGACATTGTTATTGGTATGTCAGATGGGCTGACCGTACCCTTTGCGCTGGCTGCCGGATTAAGCGGGGCTGTCGCCAATTCATCATTAGTCGTTACGGCGGGTATTGCTGAGATCGTTGCCGGTTCGATTGCTATGGGGTTAGGCGGGTATCTGGCGGGGCGTACCGAAGCCGACCACTATGACTCTGAACGTCGTCGTGAGACAAGAGAAGTGGAAACCATGCCAGAGCGTGAAAAAGAGGAAGTGCGTGATGTATTTGCCAGAATGGGCCTTAATTCAGACTTACAAAAGGTAATAGCGGATGAGTTAGCAAAGGATAAAACCAAGTGGATTGACTTCATGATGCAGTACGAATTGGGACTCGACAAGCCTGATCCGAATCGAGCAACGAAAAGTGCGTTAACCATCGGGCTTTCCTACGTAGCAGGAGGACTCATCCCTTTATCGCCTTACTTTATACTCGCCAGTCCGCACGAAGCCTTGCTATTTTCGTGTGGACTGACCTTGATTTGTTTATTTGTCTTCGGTTATTTCAAGAGTAAAGTTACGGGCCAACCACCCATTTTGGGGGCCGTCAAAGTAATGCTGATTGGAGCTTTAGCAGCTGCTGCCGCTTTTGGTGTCGCACGACTAATTCAGTAATGTCTTGGCCTGAAAATAAAGCGAGGTTTTTCTGAACGATGGTCTCGTAGACCCGTCCTGAAAAGCATTGACCGTTTTGTTATTTATACACCTTTTTATTGACAGGCTAAGTTAGTCCGATTTTTCATTGACCACATAATTTTCGATCACTCACTTGGTATAGTAGTTCTTCCTCCTCCGCTTCAGTTTTCGCTCCTGATGGTGGGCTTGCTCAGGCACCAACATATCACAACCGCTACGGCGGGCTGTTTGAGTGAGGCCGTTTTTAGTTGTATAAAAAGATGACATCGGGCTTGGGCCAACGAGTAAACCAATTGATGCGCTAAATAACCCGGCTGAATCCGAGCCGACGGTTTGTTCACTATCCTGCTGCTTAAGATCGGGACGCCGGAGCGTTCGTTACGATTTGCGATTCAGAGAATTTGCCCTGTTTCATTTCTCTTTTGGTTACCAATGAAAGTTAGTTTTTTTTACTCTACTTTTCACTGGCTCACGTTTAGGGATCAGGACATGTTTAGAACTCTACAGCTTGAATAGTAATAGTGTTTGTAGGATAAAGACTGACGTAGCGACTAATGCCATCATTGCCGGCTAGTCCAATCTGTTTGCCTTTATATTGCAAAGAGTATGCTTCTTTGTCGTAAGCCACTACTGTAACTCCCGAATAGGAATAGTTAATCTTTGTTTTTCCGGAGGTGCCTTTGACCAGAATAGTAACATGTTGGTTGTCTACCTGTGTTACGCTTACTGTTCCAGTGGGAGTCTCATCGAGTAGTGATGTAGTTTGATACTCAGTAATTTCGTATGAGCCAACTACATCGAATATAGAAGTAGGACTGACAGATTGAGTACAACTACTTAATACGCAACAAGGGAGAAGTAATAGTATAATTACTTTTTTCATAAAGGTTATATAGCTTTAAGTATCAATAAATATCCTGTTAGATAATACTTTAAGTTATAAAATTCGAAAGTAATCTAATTTGTCGAACAAAATAAAATTTGAGATTAATATAGGCATTTACACTTATATCAAAGCAAAGTAAAACAAAATTTATTGAATAAAATAGCCTGAGCAAAACGTCTTGTGATATCTAATGGGCGGATACATGCTAATAAAAGCGCTTTTCTTCAAGGTAACCAATGAGCTTTTTCATATAAATTTAATCTCTGGTTAAATCCGCCTTTATCTCGTTTTCTTTGCTTTGAGGTATGAAAACGACAAAGAAAACACTACCCATTCCTGGTCCCTGGACGCTGATATTGCTCATTTCTGCTTCACTTTTCTGGTTCGTAGCAGAAGGAATTTTGAAACTTATTTTCTAAATACAGGTCTATTCTTTCTGGCTTCAACAGTTGAGGGAGAAGTCGTGTAATTTGTGCCGAGATAAGTCGGTTTTGCAGTGAGTGGGCACTGTGACCTGATAGCCTATTAATAAATACATACGCGAATACTAATGGGCTTTGGAGGGCTAAATGCCTGTTTTTGGCGAAATTTGGTCAACTCCCTCTATGACCATGACGTTCAAAATTATTCTTCTCCTGACGGGTGCTATCGCTCCGGTTTCGTTACTAACATCTTTTAAGTCTATATCCAGTTGCCCACGGTGTGGTAATCCGTATCCTGTTCCAAGAGACCGATCTCAAGTAATGAAGTTAATTCCCTGTAAGGCTTATCATTGTCGGGACTGCGGGAAACGATTCTATCAGGTTGGCCCAACGGATTCATCAACGTTGATGCCCGTGTAACGACGGTTGAAACTGGCTAATTGATAGCGATAACCAGAAATATGTCGCAATCAGAACTACATATACTACTAAGAAAAAATAGCTAATGCAACGTTAGCCCAATAGAGAGCGTATTAATGTTTGGTGGAGTGCAACCCGTAAATGGTTTGTGCAATTGATTAGAATTTGAGCATGGGAAACGCTGATTCTGGTAGAGTCAGCGTTTTTTGTACACTTTAGTTAACCACATAGGCACAAATATGAAACGAATGACTTTTGGTCTCTTAATCTCTGTGCCTATATGGTTAATTGATTTATCTACTCAACGAATAGGCCAAAGACTGTTGTTGGTTAGTTGATTTAGCTTTCGAAGTACGCTCCGATACTTTTAGCGAATTATACACGTCTTCCCGAATAAATGTTCGTTTCAAGTTGTGGGTAGAATGAACTAGTACATAGCCTGCTTTTTTTAGTTTAGCGCAGGTTTTCTTTATTCGGAAATGAAATGATTTATCATTCGCATTGTGGACTTCGTCAAATTCTACAAGTATTACTTTTACGTCTAGTTTATCATCAACAATTGTATCAATAACCGTGTATTCTGCGCCTTCAATTTCAAGTTTAACAACGTCTACACTACTATGGCCTAACATAGTCATTAAATTCTTTAATCGATCGACGGGGGCTTCAATATATTCGTTTGATTCCTGAAATAAATAAAGTGAGTGGGAGGCATAATCATCACGCTCTGGCGCAAAAAACTTTAGATTTGTTTTTTGATCCCATACGCCGATTTCGACAAACGTAATTGACTCCAACTGTTCATCGGATATTCGATAGGTAAAAGGCACTGTAGGCTCAATAGTCAGCGGAATCTGCTGTTTGACACACTCTTTGAGTTTTCGGAAATGGTTGATACCCTCAGGCATTGGGTCAAAAATATACACTTGGGCATCGTAAATAACTTTTAATTCCGTGTCGAACGAAACGTCTTCGCCAGCCCCAATGCAATAACAAATAGAATCGCTGCTTAATAAATTATCGGGTAGGTGGTATCCATGAAAATGTGAGCCAATATGAACAAGATTATTTAAGGGTTTCACACCTTGTTGTGGGTGAATACCTAATACTTTTTTAGCAAGGCCAATAACATTTCTCATGGATAATTGTCAATTGTAAGTAGTAGCTTTATTGAGGAAATTTAATTCGAGTCAAAAGGGCTAATCAAAAAAGAATTCTTTTCTGGTACACGTCTGTATTAATTAATACAGACGTGTACCAGAATCATTTGTTATTTCGCCGAATTGGCTGGTTTTACTTCAAAGGAAAAATTGGCCGAAGAAACATGCTTATGTGTATCGTACACATAGGCAAATAACCGGTAAGCCCCCGGTTTATCCGGTAAATGAAACGAAATGGATGAGCGTTCGGGCTTATCTATCAATCCCTTTAAGGCGGGCATTGGCGTTCCCGCATAATCGGCCGAAAACTGAGCGCGTCGTTTGATTTCCCAGTTGTATGTTAAAGAATCACCTTCTGGATCGTTTGTCAATAGTTGTGCCTGATGCGGTATCGAGGAGGCTGTATACGATTGGTAAGTCAACGCCTTGCCATCGATTTGTAAAGGTTGAATGACAGGTGCCTTATTCATTGTCTGTTTACCTGACCAGAGCAGTTGCATCAATTCTACCAGCGAAGTTGATCGGCCTTTATCGTCAAAAACGTTAAACCACGTATGCGTTTCTTCCTGTTTAAAACCCCAGTAGAACAAATAGGAGCCAAGGCAATTAGGCGGTTGAGATCCGATATACTGCCGATAAAACTTATTGACATAGTCATATTTCTGCTGACTGGTTGGCTCGAGTGGTGCTTTCCAGGGAGCAACAGGCGTTTCCCAGTAAGCCTGGGCACCATATTCAGAAATGAGATACGGTTTATCCCAACCGCCTTTTTTTAAGAACTGGGGTAACTTCTCGGTCAATGCATAGGAGTTAACGGCCAATACATCAAGAGATGGGCACCGTTCCTGAACAAGCCAGATTGCCCGTTCACTATCGGGCGAAATAACGGTAGCAACCGGATGATTAGGGTCAAGCTCGTGAACTAGGGTGGCAAGTCGATTGACTTCGTCGTATACCCGGAAATTGCTTGCTTCCATTGCCCATTCATTGCCAACGCACCACATCAATAAGGCGGGATGGTTCCGGTATTTTAAAACGATTTTACGAATGCGTTCAAATTGTCGGTCAACGGCCGTCTGATCATCGTAGTCGAAGCCTTCCAGCTCGCGCTCTACCCACAAGCCAAAAAATACGGTCAGCCCTAACTTCTGAGATTGATCTAAGATAGATTCAGCTTCCAGGTCATCCCAGATACGAATGGAATTGCCTCCGCAGGCTTTTAATTGGGCTAAATGACTAACGCCACCAGCGCCTTTAATAAAATAGGGCTTTCCAAAGCGTAACAGTTGATAAGACTGCCCATTTCGCTGTATAGACGTAGGTTTAACGGCTGCCGACGTTTCGGAATGGGACTTGCTGGTTTCGGTACAGCTGCTAATGAATGTGCTGACTATGAAAATTACTACCGTTAAAGCTAGTCGCATTAGGAACACAATGAAAATTTAAGTTTCTATCTTGACTAATAGATTAACTTTTAGTCACTTCAAGATTAAAAAGTCATTAAGGGACGGGCTTATTAAATGGCTGATAATGCTACCTGACCGATCTAATTTCTGATCCTATTTATCAGGACTTTTTTGGCGGTTAGAGCCATAAATGATACAGACAGTACACCGTCTAGTCAATAAGTTATAGCCATTTTTAAAATAGGCATACTTTGTAGCAAGCCGATAATCACGGCTGGAAAAAGGAGTATTTAAACACTGATTCTGTTGGGATCAGTGTTTTTTTGTTGCCCTGACTTAGCTACGCCTTGTTAGATTGAGAAGGCCTGCTCTACAGATAAGGCGTATATGTATGGAAACACTCGCCTTCGATCAGCGGTTCTAAAGTCAAACAATACTGTAAACCTTATTCCCATGTGGCAGGAAAAAGATAACCAACTCACCCGTGATTTTCAGTTCGCTGATTTTAGCGAAGCCTTTGCGTTTATGACCCGTGTGGCCTTAGTCGCCGAAAAAATGGACCATCATCCCTGGTGGTCAAACGTATATAACCAAGTTACAATCAGGCTATCAACTCACGATGCCGGAAACATTGTAACCGATAAGGATCGTAAACTGGCTGCTGCCATTGATAAAATTGCATGAAGTTTCAAGTTGGTTGCCGAACTTTGGACCGTGCTGAGGAATCGGCTTAAGCAGGGAACCTGTAACCAGAATCGAACTTGAAACTATTTCTCGTGCCGACACCAATCGGCAATCTTGACGATATCACACTGCGAGCAATTAAAACGTTGCAGAGTGTTGATGCAATCCTGGCCGAAGACACCCGAACATCGGGCGTTTTACTGCGTCATTTGAACATTAGCAAGCCGCTTCACAGCTACCATATTTTTAATGAACACCAGACCGTACAGCGGTTAATTGGTCAACTAAAAGAAGGGAAAACCCTCGCGTTGGTGTCGGATGCGGGCACACCCGGAATCTCAGACCCAGGCTTTTTACTCGTACGCGAGTGTATCAAAAATGATATTTCGGTTGAGTGCCTTCCTGGCCCAACTGCGTTTGTACCCGCTTTGGTAAATTCTGGTTTACCCAATGATCGATTTACATTCGAGGGGTTTCTGCCGCACAAAAAAGGACGACAAACGCGCCTGACCGAACTGGCAGGGGAGGAGCGTACGATGGTTTTTTATGAATCGCCCCACCGACTTCTGAAAACCCTTCAACAATTTGCGGAGGTGTTTGGCCCCGATCGACCAGCCAGTGTTTCGCGTGAACTCACTAAGTTATTTGAAGAAAATCGGCGCGGGCCTTTGTCCGAACTTATTACGTATTTTGCCCAAAAAACAATCAAAGGTGAACTGGTTATCTGTGTCCAGGGGAAAGAGCCAAGCCGAGGCAAGGCCAAACGAGTTTATGACAATGATGTTGATGATGAAGACGATGAGTAGGGGGCAGGGAGCAGGGGGCTCGGGGCAGGGGGCTACGCAGCATAAGAGCCGCAAATGGTCTTTTCTGCTGGTACTTTTCGTAGCTTCATCATTCATCATTCATCATTCATCATTCGCCCAAACGCTTTCTCCGGCTGCTCGTGTCAGTCTGATTACTTATGGGCCTGGTGAAGACGATATTTCGTCGGTTTTTGGGCATACCGAAATACGATTTACCGATCCAATGCTTGGTCTTGATAAGGATTATAGTTTTGGTGGTTTCGATTATCGGGCCGATTACTTCATTATAAAATTTTTGCGGGGTACGCTGCCCTATAACCTGACGTCGCACAACTTATATCAGGTTCTGTATTATTACCAGCAAACAAACCGAAGTGTTCGGGAGCAGGTGTTAAACCTGTCACCCACCCAACGCCAACGGTTGTTGACGGCGCTGGAGGAGAATTATCTACCTCAAAACCGAGAGTATCGCTACAAGTTTTATTACGATAACTGTTCTACCCGCCCTCGCGACATGATTGTTCATGCGTGTGGGGATAGCCTGACGATTCCGTCGCGTGCACGCATGACGGGTAAGTCGTACCGCGATCTGATGAACGATTATTTGGGCGAAATGCCCTGGTATCAGTTGGGTATGAATCTGGCTATCGGGCACCCGTCTGACGAGCAAACCGATGGCTGGCGCGCGATGTACCTTCCCGAGCAGCTATTTGATCAACTTTCGCATGCCACGATTCGGCAGGCCGATGGGAAAATTGTCCCTTTGGTGAGTAGTACGCAGTCGATATTTGAACCCCAGCACACATTCCGTCAACAGGTTTCAATCCTGTTCGATCCCGATGTAGTATTTGCGATCCTGGGTGTTCTGGTGGCCCTATTCACCATCCGTCGCTATAAAGTGGCTGGTAAAGTAGATGGCTGGTTCGATCGGCTCCTGTTTGGTATTGTTGGCTTTCTTGGCTGGTTTTTATTGATTCTGTGGATGATCAGAGATGATGGCGTGACGAGTTGGAATCCTACGCTGCTCTACCTGATGCCCTTTCATTTACCCCTGATTTTCTGGGCTACCAGTTCGAATACAACAGCGCGTCGCCGGACCATGTATTTTAGCCTGACAGGTGTGTTGATTATATTCGGTATGATGCTCTCCAATATACCAGGGGGCTTCGATATTTTGTTCCCACTAACATTATTCGTTCGGTGTGTTGTGAATATGCAACCGGCTCGCCAGGCTTATCGAACGCCAGCCCGGATTGATTGATCTTTTTCCGGTTATAATTGAGGCTGGAAGTGCTTTCTGTGAATGATAGAACAAATCCTCGTGCTACATTCCATGAAAAAACTGCTGCTTCCCAGTTTATTACTCATTTGGTTTACGAACGCGCTGGCTCAGCCTGTTGAGCGGCTCGTTAAAGTGATTGTGACGCCCGATCATGCCGATTGGCTCTATAAAACCGGCGAACCCGTTAAATTCAACGTGTCGGTTTATAAGAGTAATGTACTCTTGAAAGGCGCTAAACTCCGTTATGAAATTGGGCCGGAAAAGATGGAGCCCACCAAAAAAGAAACAGTCACTCTGAAAGATGGCACGTTGGCGCTGGAAGGGGGAACAATGAAAACGGGAGGCTTCCTGCGTTGCATCGCTACCGTCGAACTGGATGGTAAAGAGTATCGAGGGCTGACAACGGCTGGTTTCGAACCATTGACGATCAAGCCAACCGTAGCAAATCCTGCCGATTTTAAGGCGTTCTGGGATCAGGCGAAGGCCGATCTGGCCAAAGTCCCTATGGATGTCCGTATGACACTTCTCCCTGAGCGATGCACCGAACTGACGAACGTTTATCAGCTTAACTTGCAGAATATCAACAATTCTCGATTCTACGGAATTTTGTGCGTACCCAAAAAAGAAGGCAAATACCCTGCTATTTTACGGGTGCCGGGGGCTGGCGTTCGTCCGTATAATGGGATGATTGCCGAAGCTGAAAAAGGGTTTATCACGCTCGAAGTAGGTATTCATGGTGTTCCGGTTACGATGGACCCTATTGTGTATGATAATCTTAGTCGGGGTGCGCTCAACGGCTACCCATTTGCTAACCTCGACGACCGGGATCGGTAT
Organism: Spirosoma litoris; assembly: GCF_054776755.1. NCBI lineage: Bacteria > Pseudomonadati > Bacteroidota > Cytophagia > Cytophagales > Cytophagaceae > Spirosoma > Spirosoma litoris. The sequence goes on from NZ_BAAHBI010000055.1 coordinate 33,585, forward strand.
TACTACAAGCGCGTTTATCTGGGTTGCGTCCGGGCTGTCGATTTTCTGGTGAGTATGCCCCAATATGATGGGCAAAATCTGGCCGTTACAGGCGGCAGTCAGGGCGGAGCGCTTAGCATTGTGACGGCTGGCCTGGATTCCCGAATTAAATGGCTGGGCGCTTATTATCCGGCTTTAGCCGATGTGACAGGTTATCTCAGCGGTCGTGCTGGCGGATGGCCACACATGTTTGTTGGCGACAATCTGGCGTACAATAACAAACCAGATAGAATTAAAACGACGGGCTATTATGACGTGGTGAATTTCGCCCGAATGGTGAATGTTCCGGGTTATTACTCCTGGGGCTTCAACGACGAAACCTGTCCGCCAACCTCCATGTATGCTGCTTACAATGTGATTCCTGGTCCCAAAATGCTGGAATTATACCTCGATACAGGTCACTGGACGTATCCAGAGCAAACAGAGAAAATGACTACCTGGTTGCTGGGACAATTGAAAGGCGGAAAATAAGGATTTAGTTAATCGCATCGGACAACCAGCGAAGAGCGCAGGGTTAAATGCAAAGACCACAAGACGCCAACTTCTTTGTGCACTTTGCGTGAACCTTGCGTTCTTTGCGTTTTAAAACTACTAACGGTATGCAACTTTTTGTTAATCCAGCACTCGACGATACACTTAAAGCAAAACTTAAAGAGCAACTTCCACCTGATATTACAGTCGTATTTCGGGCTGACTTAACTCAAGCTGAACAGCAGGCTGCTTTTCAATCGGCCGACTTTGTTCTAGGAAACCCACCCGCAGCCTGGTTTGCCGAATCGCTTCCTAATTTGAAATTCTGGCAACTGGATTCAGCCGGTTTTGATGGGTATAAATCCGTTCAACTGGACGCCACGATTGCCAATATGGGTGATTACTTTGCCCTTCCCTGCGCCGAAACGATGGTAGCGGGTGTGTTGGCGCTCTACCGAGCCATTCCCGAATTGGCTATTTTACAGAGTCGTTCCGAGTGGGTGGGGGTACCCATTCGTTCCCGAACGAATTTGTTGTGGAAAAAACGAGTGGTTATTCTGGGGACTGGTACCATTGGACAGGCGGTACGACAAATGTTAGCGGGCTTCAATTGTGAGATTTACATGCTGGCCCGCACTGATCCGCACGCCGATTTGCACTCGGCCGACGAACTCAAAGCGCTTCTTCCCAAAATTGACATTGTGGTGAATTGCCTGCCTGGTACGGCGACGGGTTTCTATACTGCCGATCTGATTGATGCCATGCAGCCCGGAAGTATATACGCTAACGTTGGGCGGGGTAGCACGACCGACGAACCGGCGCTGATTAAGGCGTTGCAATCCGGGCACCTTGGTGGCGCTGTTCTGGACGTAACGGTTATTGAACCGTTGCCTGCTGATAATCCACTTTGGTTGTTGCCCAATGTACTGCTTACGCAACATACCGGTGGCGGACAGCCAAATGAAGACGGCGGTAAAGTCGATCAATTTCTTCGGAATTTAGCCTGTTTTCAGGCTGGTAAAACGGTCGAGAATGAAGTGGAGTTAAAGCGCGGTTATTGAAACATAACATACGCTTAATTTGCCGGAACTAGCCTTTTAATGGCTGATATGCCCGTTTTTCAACTTTTTTTTGTATATTTAAGGAGTCGAACGCGACACCAAACGTTCGCTTGGTCTCCGTACTTATCCACTGGAATAGTTCCTGAAGCAAGTCAATGATAAACGAAGAAAATGAACAGCCAATCGAGGACGATAGCCAGCAACCTGAAGAGTTTCCATCAGCTGATGGAACTGAGCTGACGAATGCCCTAGGATTGGAGGAACAACCCGCTGACCCTACTACTGAAGTTCTGCATGATCAAACCGTCGTGTCAGGATTGTATGAAAATTATTTTCTCGATTACGCATCCTACGTTATTCTCGAACGGGCCGTACCGGCTGTTGAGGATGGCTTGAAACCCGTTCAGCGTCGAATCCTGCATGCCCTGAAAGAAATGGATGACGGCCGTTTTAATAAAGTGGCCAACGTAATTGGGCAGACGATGCAATTTCACCCCCACGGTGATGCCTCTATTGGAGAAGCACTCGTCAATATTGGCCAAAAAGAACTTCTCTTCGATACCCAGGGGAGCTGGGGGGACGTGCGTACAGGCGACGGAGCTGCTGCGCCACGGTATATTGAAGTTCGGCTTTCGAAGTTTGCGCTCGATGCCATTTACAACGATAAAACCACCGAATGGCAATTGTCGTATGATGGTCGTAAACGGGAGCCGATTACCTTGCCTGTGAAATTCCCGCTGTTGCTGGCTCAGGGTGTAGAAGGGATCGCCGTTGGGCTTTCGACTAAAATTCTACCCCATAATTTCAATGAGCTGATTGAGGCTTCCATTCAGATTCTGAAAGATAAGCCGGTAGCGCTATTTCCCGATTTTCAGACCGGAGGCCACATTGATGTTAGCAATTACAACGATGGACATCGGGGTGGTAAAGTTCGGGTGCGGGCTAAAATTGAAGAGGTCGACAAGAAAACCCTGGCGATTCGGGATGTACCCTTTGGCGTTACGACCCCGCAATTGATCGATTCAATTGTGAAAGCGGCTGAACTAGGGAAAATCCGGATTAAGGCACCCAGCCGGAATGTGGCCGCGGTGGTCGACAATACGGCTAAGGATGTGGAGATTTTGGTTCACTTACAACCTGGCGTTTCGCCTGATGTAACGATTGACGCGCTCTATGCCTTTACGGATTGCGAAGTCAGCATTTCGCCCAATGCCTGTGTTATTATTGGCGATAAACCGCATTTCGTTAGCGTAACGGATATCCTGCGGGTCAACACCCACCAAACGGTCCAGTTGCTGCAACGGGAACTGGAGATTCGCCGAAGTGAGTTGATGGAGCGTCTGTTGTACAGCTCACTCGAAAAGATTTTTATCGAAAATCGAATTTACCGGAAAATCGAGGAGTGCGAAACGTTTGAAGCGGTACTTGAAGCGATTGATAAAGCGCTTAAACCGTTCAAGAAACAATTCTATCGGACCATTACGGAGGACGACCTCATTCGCCTGACGGAGATCAAAATCAAACGGATTTCCAAATATGATGGCTTCAAGGCGGAGGAGCTGATGCGTCGACTGGAGCAGGAGCTAGCCGAAACAGAAGACAATCTGGCCAACATCACGCGCTATGCCATCAATTATTACAAAGACTTACAGAAAAAGTATGGCAAAGGGCGCGAGCGTAAAACCGAAATCAGAGCCTTTAATACCATTGCTGCCAATGTGGTAGCGGCTGCCAACCAGAAGCTGTATGTTGACCGCGAAGGTGGCTTTATTGGCTACGGCTTGAAAAAAGAAGAGTACGTTAGCGATTGTTCCGATATCGACGACATCATCGTGTTTCGGCGTGATGGCAAGTGTATGGTGACCAAAGTCCAGGATAAAGTGTTTGTCGGCAAGGATATTCTGTATGTTTCGGTATTCAAGAAAAACGATGAGCGCCGGATTTATAACCTGATCTATTTAGACGGGAAGTCTGGGATTTCGATGGTGAAACGCTTCCCGGTAACGGGCGTTACCCGCGATCGGGAATATGACCTGACGATGGGAAATCCGAAATCGAAGCTAACATATTTTAGTGCTAACGATAACGGGGAGGCCGAAGTGGTTACGGTTAACCTGACGGCTCAAAGTTCCGCCAAAATCAAGCAGTTTGATTATGATTTCGCATCCGTTGGCATTAAAAACCGTTCGGCGCAGGGTAATATCCTGACGAAGTATCCAGTTCGAAAAATCACGCAGAAAACAGGTGGCGTATCCACCCTCGGGGGAGTCGATATTTGGTACGACGAACACCTGGGACGGCTTAATCGCGATGAGCGTGGTCGGCTGCTGGGGAATTTTGATGCGAAAGACAGCATTCTGGTCGTTTATAAAGACGGTCAATATGAACTAACGAGCTTTGATCTGACCAATCGGTACGAGCCCAACGATATCACCACGCTGATAAAGTTTGACCCGGAAACTGTGCTGTCGGTGGTATATTACGAAGCTAACCAGAAGGCCTGGTATGTGAAGCGATTTAAAGTTGAAACGACGACCCTAGACAAGAAGTTTAGCTTTATCGGCGACACGAAAGGGTCGAAGGCACTGGCCGTTACAACAGATCGGTATCCGCGTATCGAGGTCGTTCATCAGGTGAAAGACCGAGGTCCAATGGAAACCATGATCCTGGAGCCTGAAGGATTTATTGATGTACGCGGTTGGAAGGCGTTGGGTAACAAGTTGCCATTCGCCAAAGTGAAAGATGTCAAACTGCTGGCTCCTAAGATTGTTAAAGAGCCTATAAAAGCAACGTCAATAGCCGATACGGTCAGTACGATCGAGGTAGAAGAAAAAGAATCAGAACCTATTCAACTAGGTCTTTTTTCGTAATTTACAGTAATAGGTTTATGGTATTTGGGTTACTCGAATACCATAAACCAAAACTAGAGTCCGAGTAGCGATAACCCGATGGCCGATACAACGTTTTTAGGCTTGCGAACAGTAATTTATGCCGCGCCTAACCTTAGCGAAACAAAAGAATGGTACACGAAAGCGTTTGGCGTTGAACCCTATTTCGACCAGCCGTTCTATGTTGGCTTTAACATCGGTGGCTTTGAACTGGGGCTCGATCCGAATGTACAGATTGTGGAAGGAAGCACGTTAACCTATTGGGGCGTTTCGGATATTGAGGTGAGTGTTCAGAATTTAGTTGGCCTGGGCGCTACGCTACACTCGGATATTCAGGATGTGGGAGAGGGTATTAAAGTTGCCGCCGTGCGCGATCCCTTTGGCAACGTGATTGGTGTAATTGAAAACCCTCATTTTAGTAATTACTAATGAACACGACTTTGGCTACTGACTACAGCGACGAAAGGCACCACGAAGCGGCTGGAGTTCGTATTGTCAAGCGTGTCATTAAGCTCATAATTGTGCTAGTATTTGCAGGAGCCATCGTTGTTCTGATCAGCAACTGGTGGATCGTATACAATACCAAAGACCAGATTTATTTTGACATCAATGAGCTGCCCGCTAATGATTACGGGTTAGTACTGGGAACCAGTAAGTTTGTTCGGACAGGGAAAGAAAATCTGTTTTTCCGCTATCGAATGGAAGCTACCGCCCGACTCTGGAAAGAAGGTAAAGTAAAATACCTGATCCTGAGTGGTAATAACGATTCCGAATACTACAATGAACCTGCCGATATGCAGCGAGCTTTGGTCCGTCTGGGCATTCCAGCCTCAGTAATGCAGCTCGATTATGCGGGTTATCGAACGTTCGATTCGGTTGTGCGTTGCAAGGACGAATTCAATCAGGAAAAGATTACGATCATCTCCCAGAACTTTCACAATGCCCGCGCCCTCTACATCGGTAATCATGAGGGGATGGAAGCCATTGCTTTTGCTGCGCAGGATGTACCTGATGGTTATTCGCTGAAGACACTTGTTCGGGAATACCTTGCCCGGCCTTATGCCTTGTTCGATGTACATGTGTTACGCCCGCAGCCCGAAAAAGGCAACTGGCAGCGAAGCGCCAATAAGCGCCAATCGCACGGGCGTCGGACGGCTGATGTTGCCCCGTAAAAACTATTTTGCCAAAGCATTAGTCGAAGTCTGCCTGAACATCCACCCGTGGGTTTAGTTCATAACTAAGTAGCGGAACGAAAACGCAGATCAGACTACTATCGTTATGACTTCATCCAATCAAACCAGTACAGACATTAACTCCGCCGTTCGGAAGCAATTAATCAGTTTCCTTACCGGTAGCAATGCCCATCAGTCGTTCGATAATGCCGTTAAGGGGCTACCTGTAGAGTTACGAGGAGTAAAACCCGATAATCTTCCGTATAGCATCTGGCAAATAGTAGATCATATACGGATTGCACAATGGGACATTCTCGAATTTTCCCGCGATCCTGATCACCAATCTCCTCCCTGGCCAGATGGGTACTGGACAAAGGAAATTGCGCCCCCAAATGAAAACGCCTGGCAACAGGCACTGGATCAGATTCGGGCAGACCTTACTGCCTTTATTGAGCTGCTAAACGACTCTCAACGCGATTTATACGCCCCCTTTGCCCATGGCGATGGGCAGAATCTGCTCCGCGAAGCCCTGCTCATTGGCGATCATACTGCCTATCATGTAGGAGAAATAATTATCATACGACGATTACTGGGAGCCTGGAAAAAATGAACCAAAAATCTGCCTAATTTATAATTCTAGCCCGCTCGATAAATTACTGATTTTATTATTATATACCTTTGTGGTTCACTATAAGAAATTCTCATGTCTACAGACAGTCAACCGAACAAACTACCGAGTCAACCCGCTTTTACGATTACCGCTCAATCAGCCGCTCATAAACAGGGGGTTGTGAACGTACCCGCTAGCGTTGATTCGTATTTTGGCGAGCATGGTAAAATTGTCGTAGTAACTCTTCCGAATGATCAACGAATCCATTGCTCTATTGAACGGAAGAAAACATCGAAGCACGGAGCCAGCTTTTCTCATCCTTCCCTTAAGGAGTATTTTGGAAATAAAATCCAGAAAGACTGGGAATATCGGGTCAAAATCAGTGGCATGAACTCGGTCAGTATTCGGCCAATTGAAACCGCCACTGAGGTTGTCGAAGTAACCCCCAAAGTCGAAGAATCGCAGGAATAGGCCATGCAATGGCCTACTCAGGTTTTCAGATCTAACACAATTACCAGGCACTTTCCCGTTTATTGAGGAAGTGCCTGTTTTGCATTCGCGTAACAGGCTATTAAATTTAATGAGTGAAAGAGTGAATGAGCCAATGAGTGGGTTAGCCGAATGGTTTTCGCTCATTCACTCTTTCATTATGGCAACCATTTCGAGAAAGTCTTTTTCGCAACAATGTTTGCGGGCAGGAGCGTTGGTTAGTCTATCGCCAGCGGTGGTAAATGCGTGGCCTGCCCGATCTACAGACGATGAATAGACTAATCTCTATTTCAAGCGTTTAGTAAGTAGCCACTATCGTAACCTTATTTCAACCGATAACTAATGCCAATACTCGCTTGCCAACGATTATAAGCTGGGGTTAAATAAGAAGACTCTACCCAACTCCGTTCAGCGGTTGCCTCCAAAGACCAGCGTTTTCCCAATCGGTAATGGGCGCCTAAACCCGCATTTGTTTGCCAGTTGTTATTCCGAATGCCATTCATAGAGGCAAAGGGATCTATTGGATCGTATTTGTCATATTTACTCCGACCATAAGTTGCACCAAGTTGAGCAAAGAGCGCGAACCGATTTCCCCGCAAGAAGTAATATCGGGTCGATAAGCCAGCACCCAAATAGGTAAAGGGATAAAATGAGTTCGATGTTAGGTAACGTCCCTCAAGAGCTACCGACCAGCCATCCGCAAGGAAATACTGGATTCTAGGCACGTAATAAGTTGTTGTTGAGGAGCTTCCTTTGTAGCCTTGTCCAAGTGAGAAACCTACATGTACATGCCCTTTTCCCAAAAAATCGTTCTGGTGCTTGTTAGGAACCATCTGAGCAAATCCGAGTAAGGGTAATAAAATACCGAATAGTACTATAGCCAACATTGGGCTTATTTATAGGCTCGTAGCGCAACTAAAGCAGACCCCTAAATGCAAAATGAAAAAATAAATTGGGGCGAGTTAGGGCTGGCTGGCTTAATAGAGAATAAACTGCGGGGTTGGGTGCTGGCGGGGTTTTATTGCAACATTGTTGCAATAAAACCCCGCCAGCACTTGGATTGTGTTGGTAATATTTTCACTTTTGCAACGTTGTTGCATTTGTGTGAATAATAAAGATTGCTACGTGCTTCAGGGTAGAATCATTGGGCAATCTTAAGACTTAATCGATCCGTCTGATGAAAAAATTACCTGTAACGGTGCTAAGTGGCTTTCTGGGCGCGGGCAAAACTACCTTATTGAATCATGTACTGCACAATAAGCAGGGATTGAAAGTTGCTGTGATTGTCAACGACATGAGCGAAGTAAACGTGGATGCTCAACTGGTGAAAGGCCAAAATACGTTGTCGCGAACGGAAGAAAAGTTAGTGGAGATGTCGAATGGGTGTATCTGCTGCACGTTGCGTGAAGACCTGATGCTGGAAGTCGAGAAGCTGGCTCTCGAAAATCGGTTTGATTATTTACTCATCGAATCGTCTGGAATTTCGGAACCCCTGCCCGTTGCGCAAACATTCACGTTTCAGTCCGAGGAGGGGCATGGGGTCGACCTGTCTCGGTTTGCGCGATTGGATACGCTCGTAACGGTAGTTGATGCGTTCAATTTTGGTCGTGATTTTGGTTCAGTCGAAAATGTCTATCAGCGAACCCTAAACCAGAATGCCGATCAGGCCGATCCTGCTGATACGCGCACGATTGTCAATCTCCTGACCGATCAGATCGAGTTTGCGAACGTGATCATTCTGAACAAAACGGATTTAATAAGCCGCCACGAGTTGGGTGAACTCAAGGCAATTTTACAGAAGCTGAATCCAGGAGCTCAACTCATTGAATCGGAGTTCTCGAAAGTCGATCCCGCGCAGATTTTAAACACATTTCGCTTCGATTTTGACGAGGTTTCGCAGTCGGCGGGCTGGATTCAGGAACTGCAAAATCACAAAAATGGACAAGCTCATACGCCCGAAACCGAAGAGTATGGTATTTCGTCCTTTGTGTTTCGCGACTCTCGTCCGTTTCATCCGGTCCGTTTCTGGAATTACCTAAGCGAGAATTTTCCGGCGAGTATCCTGCGAAGTAAAGGGTTATTCTGGCTGGCCTCACGTCCAAACGATGCACTGAATTTTAGCCAGGCTGGTGGTAGCCTTCGAGCAGAAGCGGCAGGTGTTTGGTGGGCCTCCATGCCGTTTGCCCAACGAATTCAGTACGGGGCTTTTCTGGAAAATCAGAAAGCCATAGAAGCGCGCTGGCACAAACGATTCGGCGATCGGCGGAACGAACTGGTCATCATCGGACAGGACCTGGATCAGGCAATCATTAAGGCCGAATTGCGGGAGTGCCTTTGTACTGAGCTGGAAATTAAACACATGGAGAATCGAGGGGCTTTTAAAGACCCGTTTCCTGTATGGGAGTAGTAAACTGCTGATCATCAGTGTATATTCCAGAAGATCCACAAAAACAATAAGCCGTAGTTTGTATGAAAAGTGAACCGGAATTTGATGTCATTATTATTGGAGGAAGCTATGCGGGTTTATCGGCCGCTATGGCGCTGGGAAGGTCCATTCGTACGGTTTTGATCATTGATGGTGGCCAGCCCTGCAATAGGCAAACCCCACATTCGCATAATCTGATTACGCAGGATGGCGAAACACCAGCGGCCATTGCGGAAAAAGCGCGGCAGCAGGTACTGGCTTATCCAACCGTTCAGTTTAAAGAAGGGCTGGTTGTTTCGGTGACGGGTACTTCAAACCAATTTGAGGTAGTGACCGGAGCAGACCAACGATTTACAGCCCGGAAAATCCTGTTTGCTACAGGCTTACGTGACCAACTCCCGTTGTTACCCGGCTTTTCAGATTGTTGGGGAATTTCGGTCATTCACTGCCCTTTTTGCCACGGCTACGAATACCGGGGCCAGCGCACGGGCATTCTGATGAATGGCAATGCTGGTGTTGAATTGAGCTTGTTTATTCATAATTGGTCGCCCAACCTCACCCTGTTTACGAATGGGAAATCGACGCTTACGCAAGAGCAGCATCAACAACTGACTGATCGATCGATTCCGATTGTAGAAAAAGAAATTCAGCAAATCCGTCATGAAGGCGGGTATGTGAACGCGCTCGTGTTTACGGATGGCACTGAGTATAGTTTGGATGCCTTGTATGCCCGGCCTCCTTTTGAGCAGTCGACAGATATTCCCAAACGTTTGGGCTGTACTTTCACTGAACAGGGTCTTATTCAGGTTGATGAGTTGAATCGAACCAATGTGCCGGGTGTATATGCGGCAGGAGACAACAGTACGATGATGCGGGCGGTAGCCGCGGCTATTGCTGCCGGAACCAAAGCGGGTGCCATGCTAAGCCGGGAGCTGATATTATTAGCTGTGAATTAGTAATAAAGGCTACTTCCTCTTTGTAGAAGAAGCCCGGTGCCGCTGGAAAGTCCATGCCTACTAACAAATTCGGGCTGAATGGCCCTTATGACGACTGTCGGTGGTGCGAGGAATGAAACGACAACGCCGACGATGGTCCCCAGAACTTTCAGTATTGCTTGCCGTAATTTTTCTTTCCCTTTGGTCAACTCATGATTTTGACCAGCCTGATAAGCGTAGTAAGCGCTACGACCGCTCCGGCGGCACCAGACAGCTTTGTTCATTTGATACCTCGGCCAATCACAAATTCACCCGGAATGTTGTACGTCGTTCCTTCTCTATATTGATCTATGGAAGCCAGATATTCGGCACAAGCTTCTTTTTTAACATCCTCTGCAAACTTAAAATAAGCCAGGGCCACTGGGCCACCCTCAAAAGCGGCAGCACAGGCTTCTGCTGCTGAACGATACTGTAAAACAGTATTGATTCGCTCCGTCACAACCGAAGAAAAACCTGCTGCTTCCAAACTTTTTTGCAGCATATGTTCATGGCCAAGATTGAAAAATAGTGGACACACTTCAGAGGCCACTCGTTTGTCAACAATCTCAAAGATATCAGCCCAGCCGCAGTTTCGTCGGATTCCCCAGACGGCCGTCACACAATGCCCCTGGGGTTTTAAGACCCGCCACAGTTCTTTTAAGGCCTGATCCGGGTTGGGCATGTACATTAGGCCAAGACCACAAAGAGCGACGTCAAATTCACCATCAGGCAAGTTCAAGGCTTCCCCATCCATTCGCTCAAAACGAGTGTTTGTAGAATGATTGGTTTCCGCAGCCTGCCGGCATAGTTCGATCATCTTATCCGATATATCCGTTCCCAGCACATAACCTTCTGGGCCAGTTGCCTGCAAAGCTCGAAAACTGAGTAACCCTGTTCCGCAGGCTAAATCAAGGATATTGTCACCGGCTTTGATTTGGGCCAGCGCAAACAATCGATCATGAGCCGGTTGTAATTGCTGTTGCCATAACGCTTCATAATAGGGAGCGGCTTTATCCCATCCGTAACGCTGCACGCGTCGTTGCAATGCTTCTACCATTAGGATAGTGTTTTAGGGGAACTGATATGTACCGTTCTGACACAGGTTTGCTCCCTAGTGAAAATATCCAGATAGGGGCTATGGGCATCCCCCTCGTTAATGACCTGCATAATCTGCTCTTGTGGCTCATCGGATTCAACATGCACCGTATAGCGAACTTCAAGATACCCAGCTGGAACGCTCTTGTCTGCGGTACCAAATAAAGCTCCATCGTCAAAGTCAGCTTCGATGGCTACTTCAAGGTGCTTAATAACCACCGCTAACTCCGCTGCTTTCATCATGTAGCCAATGGCCAGACAAGCGCCTAAGGCGGCACGTCCGTAGACGCCGGGCGTAGGGGCAGACCCTTCCCCTCCAGCAGCTGGAGGCATATCGGCCTGTAGTTTCCAGTTGCCTTCTTCAATCTCGCAGCGGAGTCCATCGGTAATGCGCACTTTTGATAGACCGGTTCCTTTGCCAAGCGACGGCTTAAGGGTAAGGGCTTTTTTGGTTCGCTCAATGACCGTTTTTAGTTGCTGACTATCGTTCATCGTCAATCGTTTATAGTTACTTGGGCTAGAAAAACTGTGGCTCTCCGGCTTTTCTCAACGTTAGCACGGTGATTGCCTATTTTCATTACAAAATAGGCGTTTTGGCTATTTATAGCATTCTGGATTTTAGTTATCGGTAGAAAGACTGGTAGTCTCATAGGCCACTTTCGCAGCCGAAGCCACCAACCGGCAAACGATCCGCCCTAACGTTAGTGGATGAACGCGCTTTGTTTAACCCGGTATTGGTGGATTATGTGATAAGCCGGCGTATTCCGCCAATGTTGGCCAAACGGTATCTGCATGAGGTTAGCTACCGAAACGGCAACCGGGAATATTACGCGGTAGGCTTCAAGACCGACAAAGACAGTTACGCCCTTCGATCTAAGCTATTTAAAGGCTGGCTAGGAGCAAGTGAAATCCGAACCATTCCGGTAGCTGGCTCCACAACAGTCGATGTATTTGAGGGCTTTTTTGACTTCCTGTCAGCCCTTACCTATTACAAGCAGTCACGACCAAGTTGTACGACCATTATTTTAAACTCGACTTCGAATCTGAATCAAGCCATACCCATGCTTCAAGGGGCGAAAATGATTAACTGTTATTTCGATAATGATACAGGTGGGCGGTCAACCTGTGTCAGATTAAGCAAGTTGAGATTACCTGTAAAAGACCGTTCAGCTATCTATCATGGCTACAATGACTTCAATGATATGCTCTGCCAATGTCCTGTATAGGTTAAATGAAGCTTTTTGAAGGCTTCAAGAGGGCTTTTGCCGGACTATTGAAGGACTTTCGAAGGATTAGGGGAGGCTTACCGAAGGCTTATCGGAGGACTATCGAGTCCAGTTTAACACTTAACTTTTATCAAAATGGAATCACAAGAAAAGACTAAACCAGTACGAAATTTCAAATATCAACGAGCCGAGCGCTGTGGGGCGCGGGTGTACTATCAAAAGATTTGCTTACACTACAATGGAAAGTATGAAAGTATCAGGATGGACTCGGCCTTCTGCTGTTATCGGTGTGCGAAGGCAGCAAGAAGAGTTAGGTTGAAAATGAATCATTAGTATTAGTACAGTTGAGTAAGTCATTAACTACTAAAAGCAATGACTTACTCACTTTGAGTAAATCATTGTTAGCTAAAAAAAACGAAGAAACCCTGTTGATGCACGACCTTTTCGTTATTCCTTAAATACCGAAATAACTTAATCTTATAAGAGTTAAAGTGTTGATAGCGAGGCAATTGACTGCAAGTGTTAATATTTGATAATAAGAAGAAGTATCATAATAGGGTACAAAAACTAATATAGGTATCAGGGTAAGCTGCTGATTTACAGTATATTGTCCTTATTTTTCTTTAATATTTATAGTGTATATAATTCGTTTTGCAACGAAACAATCAATATTTGAAAATTATATTAGTTTAGAAACATATTGTTGTAAATCTTTCTCGATTTTTTTATAAAGAAAACACGATTTGAAATTTGTATTTAGACTTACTGCTAGTTCGACTGGTAAATATTGATTTTGGTAGTGATTTATCTCAGATACCATTTCATTTTTATGTAATGCTTTTGATTTAATTTCATTAATTTTTTCTTTTTTTAAATAATTACATAAAGGTTTTAAAAGCATTAATACAACATTATCTTGAATTGTATGGCCTTGTAAAAATAGATAAGTATTTTCATCGGTAACGCCTAATGTTTTAAGATTATCGGCTAAAGCATTAACATGCTCAATAGAGTTAGGGAATAGCGTTTCTAAATTTTTAATTTTAGAATCTACATTTGCTTTTAACGTCAACAGAACACTGCTACCTTCATCATCAATATTAATATTATCTAATAACTTTATTAGCGTTGTTAGTTCTGTCAGTGTAAATGTATTGTAGTCATTGTTGTAAATAAAATACATATACCAGATAAACAGTTTGTAAACAATAACAGAATATAATTTAAGAATTAGAACTATATCAATTTTCTTCTGGTCATTTTTGGTTGATTGAACGCATAGTGTGTGTAGACTTTCACTAAAACACCTTAAATTTTCTATTGAATAAGAATAAGTTTGGAAAATGTATTCACTTTTATTAATTTTTTCTGAAATTGCAGTTTTATTCTGTAGTAAATAATCATTGTCACTATCAATGCAAATTATTAAATATGTACCTGTTGAAAGAGATAAAAAATCGTTTTCTCTACTTAATGCTTTTCCTTTGTTTTTTGCGAGAGTAGTTATAGACGGTAATTGTATATCAAAAACAAGATTTTCATTTTCAAACTCATGTAAAATAGTCCGCCAGAATGCTTGATCATCGTGACTTTCTACATATACTAACACCTTTTTAGGCGCTTTTTTGGATTTGAGGCCTGCATAGGCTCTCATTAAATCTGAGCTAATATTCTCTAACAATGAACTCATCAGAAGTAAGTGATTTAATTGAGTTCGATTAAATCACTTACTTCTGAAACTTTATCTAACCAACCTTCCATAACAACAGCTGGAGAGTGTGTTGCAAGAATTATTTGGACAGAAGGATTTAAAGATCTTATGTTTTCTATTAATTTTTTTTGCCAATCAAAATGGAGAGAAATTTCAGGCTCATCCATAAATAAAATTGAAGTTTTATTGTTTTGAATTAGTACTGTAAGTAAGATTACTAGAATTTGTTTTTCTCCCGACGAAAGGTCATATACTTTTATTTCGTCTTGATTTTTTAGGAAAGTCAATTCATTCTTATCTCTATTAATTTTTTTGCCTGTACTTTTAAATAGTTCATCTACTAGATTTAAAAAGTGCTCTTGATAGTATGAAATATTTTTGACATCTTCAATTTCTTTATCTTTTTTTGATAAAGCTTCAATAGCTTTTTTGCCGAGATTCAACTGATAGTCTAAATACTTTTTTTGTAATCTATATAACACCCAATCTAATTCAGTTTTTACATCTTCATTTGATAATTTCGTTACCGCTTCTGATTCAACTAAGGCATTGTCAAAAGTACTTATTACATCGATTTCAATTAAATTTTGAATTCTTACTAAATCCATTTTTATGTTATCAAAAGAAGTAACTTTAAAAGATACCTCTTTTATTTTCTTGTAATCTTTACCTTCTCTTTCTTTAAGATTAGAAATGATGTTTTTAAATTTATTGCTATCTTTTGCTTTTGCTTCTAAGCTTTTAATTGTATCTTGAATGTACTCAAACAATATATACTTTCCATTGTTAAATACAATTTTTATACTGTCAACTTTTCCTGTTAGTTTGTCCGGAATTTCTCCTGCAAATAGTATCCCGAAAATACAATCTAAAATTGTGCTCTTGCCACTCCCATTGACTCCAGATAAGATATTTACATCCTGATTAAGGTTCCAAATAATGTTATGTTCATTCCAAAGATGCTTTATTTCTACAGTTGAAATGTACTTTATTGGATCTTCCATTGTACTTTGATTTTATTTCGAGCTTAAGGAGTGTACGTAAAAATAATGAAAAAAGCTAAAGTGTTCAAAATCAATATTTTGAACACTTTAGCTTTTTTTTGCAGAGAGAGAGGGATTCGAACCCCCGGACCTGTTACAGTCTTCGGTTTTCAAGACCGACGCAATCGACCACTCTGCCATCTCTCTTTCTGGGTGCAAATATACGAGCGTTTTGATATTTGTCAACTCCCTGAAGCCCATTTTCAGGCAAAAAGTCTAATTTTGTCTCATCGTTTTAAAGAGCGAAAGAGCGAAAGAGTGAATGAGCGCCCCAAAACGCCTATTTAGTCGCTCTTTCACTCTTTCACTCTTTCGCCATTTATGGATACAATCGAATCGCTACCCTCGCTTGAAACTGCCCGAAAATTGGGCCTGTTGCCAGAAGAATTTGATCGGATTGCCGAAATTTTAGGACGTCGGCCCAATTTTACGGAACTGAGTATCTTTTCCGTGATGTGGTCGGAACACTGTTCCTATAAGAACTCTATCGTCTGGTTGAAAACGCTCCCGCGTGACTCCGACCGGATGTTGGCCAAAGCTGGAGAAGAAAATGCTGGTCTGGTCGACATTGGCGATGGGCTGGCTTGTTCATTCAAGATTGAGTCACACAACCACCCGTCGGCGCTGGAACCGTATCAAGGAGCAGCCACGGGAGTGGGCGGTATCAATCGCGACATTTTTACGATGGGCGCTCGACCCATTGCCCAACTCAACTCGCTTCGTTTCGGTGATCTGTCGTTGGCGAAAACCAAGCGGCTGCTGCGCGGAGTCGTAAAAGGCATTGGCGATTACGGGAACGCTTTTGGTATCCCAACGGTGGGCGGAGAGCTGTTTTTCGATGAGTGTTATAATACGAACCCGCTGGTCAATGCCTTCTCGGCTGGTATTGTTGAGGTAGGTAAATCGGCCAAAGCGACGTCGTATGGCGTTGGTAATCCCGTATTCATTGTTGGCTCGGCTACCGGAAAAGATGGTATTCACGGGGCAACGTTTGCATCGGAAGATATATCGGCCGCTTCGACCGATAAATTACCCGCTGTGCAGGTAGGCGATCCATTTATGGAGAAACTGCTCCTCGAAGCCTCGCTCGAAATTATCGAAACGGGTTATGTAATCGGTATTCAGGATATGGGCGCTGCGGGCATCATCTGTTCCACCTCCGAAATGAGCGCGAAGGGTGAGCACGGTATGATTATCGACCTCGATAAAGTGCCAACGCGCCAACCGAATATGGCACCGTTTGAGATTCTACTGTCAGAATCGCAGGAGCGGATGCTGGTGGTGATCGAAAAAGGGAAAGAACACATTATTCAGGGAATTTTCGATAAGTGGGATTTGAATTGCGCGCAGATCGGAGAGGTGACGCCAAAAGGTGAAAACGATCTTGGCCGCCTGCATTTCTACCGCTATGGAGAACTGGTGGCCGATGTACCTGCCTATGACCTTGTGTTAGGGGGAGGGGCGCCCCAATACCATCGCGAGTACAAGGAGCCCGCTTACATTAAGGAGTTTGCTAAGTTCAAAATTGACGATGTAGACGACATTGATACCGATGAGATCAAAAAGGTTGCTGTACATCTGTTATCACATCCGAATATCTGCTCGCGGAAATGGGTGTATGAACAATATGATTCGATGGTTGGTACCGCCAACCGCAGCACCAATGCGCCTTCGGATGCCGCCGTTGTACGGGTGAAAGGGCCTGGACTGCCTGCTACCAATAAGTCGATTGTGATCACGGTTGACTGCAATAGCCGCTACGTGAATGCGAACCCACGTCAGGGAGCTATGATTGCTGTGGCCGAAGCCTGCCGTAATATTGTTTGCTCTGGTGGTGAACCGTTGGCAGTTACTAACAATCTGAACTTCGGCAATCCGTATGTACCCGAAGTGTACTGGCATTTTGTGGAAGCTGTTCAGGGCATGGGCGAAGCCTGCCGCCGATTCAGTACGCCGGTTACGGGGGGTAATGTGAGTTTCTACAACCAAAGCTCCGATCATGGACCTGTGTTCCCAACGCCGACAATCGGGATGTTGGGATTGATGGAAAATCCGGATCACCGAATGACGTTGAACTTCAAAAACGAAGGCGATCTGATTTATCTGATCGGTCCGTCGGAAGATGATATTTCGTCGTCGGAATACCTGTATTCGTACCGGGGCATCAAGGCATCACCCGCGCCGTCGTTTGATTTTGATACGGAGTGGCGGACCCAGGAAGGTATTAAAACCATGAATCGCCACGGCTGGCTACAGTCGGCGCACGACGTATCGGATGGTGGCCTGTTCGTAACGCTGGCCGAATCGGCAATGGCGGGAAATACAGGATTCCAGATTCATCCGGATACCCGGCACCGTACGGATGCATTCCTGTTTGGTGAGAGCCAAAGTCGGGTTATAATCTCGATTTCGCCCGACCAACAGCAACACGTGGAAGGATATCTTAACGATAGCGTAATCCCCTTCCTGCTATTAGGTACGGTAACAACCGATACCTTTGCCATCGATGAAACGCCGATTCTGACTCTGGCTGATGCGAAATTGTTGTACGACAACGCGTTGGGTGAAATAATGAAATAAACGTTTAATCCTGATTTAGCTATGCTTGCCGATCAGACTAAACAATCACACCATTACACGATTGACGAATACCTCGCTTTTGAAGAAAAAAGCGAGGTACGTCATGAGTTTTATAATGGCGAGATTTACGCCATGGCTGGCGGTACGGTGAACCATAACCTGCTCATTGATAATGTAAAAGACTTGTTAAAGGCAAGCACAAAGAGTAGGGGTTGTCGAGTATTCTCCGAAAATATGAAAGTGGATGTCCTGTCTGGCATCTACATGCCTTATCCAGACGTTGTATTGACTTGTCATCCCTTTGACTTGCGGGGTGATAATGTAATCATTCGACAGCCACGCATTTTGGTTGAAGTGTTGTCTAAATCAACAGCGCAAAAAGATAGAGGTTTTAAGTGGCAGAAATACCGGAAAATCCCATCACTCTGGTATTATATGCTGATCGATCAATATGCTGTTACAGTCGAACTATACAGCCGGATTGAAGAAACGGCCGAATGGATTAATACGATTTATGAATCTCTGGAAGATACGATCGTTTTACCTCGGCTTAATGCTGAATTGAGCGTTAGCGCCATCTACGATGGGATTGAATTGATTCCATCAGATGACGATACGCTGACAGAAGAACGCTCCTAAATCTCCTCAAAACAGGAAATATGCCTTACGACTTAGCCGCGCTTACTCGCGAAATAGCTGCCATTGCCAAAGATGCTGGTGCGTTTCTTTTACAGGAACGAAGCCGATTTCAGCGCGAATCCATTGAATATAAAGGACTAAACAACCTGGTTTCCTACGTCGACAAGGAAACCGAGAAGCAGCTCGTCGCCCGATTGAGCCAACTGCTCCCCGAAGCAGGCTTTATTACCGAAGAAGGAACAACAGGACAGGAGGCCGACAAAGAGGCTCTAAACTGGATTATCGATCCGCTCGATGGGACGGCCAATTTTATTCATAGCCTGCCTGTGTTTTCGGTGAGTATTGGGCTGGCGCAGGGGAAAACGCCTATTGCCGGAGTTGTTTACGATCCTAACCGCGATGAGTGTTTTTCAGCCTGGAAAGGAGGAGGGGCTTATTGCAACGGGAGCAAGATTTCGGTGTCACCTGCTACGCAGCTAGGCGAGAGCTTAATTGCGACTGGATTTCCGTATTACCACTTCGATCAGATGCAGAAATACCTCCGCATTCTGGAGTCGCTCATGACGCAAACGCATGGTCTGCGTCGGATGGGATCTGCGGCCATCGATCTGGCCTATGTGGCCTGTGGTCGCTTTGAGGCCTTTTACGAGTATAATCTGAACTCCTGGGATATGGCCGCGGGCGTATTGCTTATCCAGGAAGCCGGTGGAGTCGTGACCGATTTTGAGGGAGGTGACGAATTCCTGTTCCGGGGTGATGTTCTGGCCGGCTGTGGTGTCCACCCTGAGGTAATTAAGGTTATTCAGGAATTTTGGAAATAGTGGCTCAAACAGCCAGAGACTGTTTTAGCCTCAGCCTAACCGGACTAGCTATAGTTTGGGAATCGGATGAGCTGGCTAGTCCGAAATGATGCCATATTTGTGGTCAGTGTTGCAGATTACCTACCATAAGCTACTAAGACGATGCAGGATATTGAAGCCCTCCGTTTCCCGATTGGCGATTTTGTCTATGGCCAATCGTTTACTGACGATGACACCAAACAGCACATCGCCGTTATTGACGAACTACCTGTAAAACTGACCAAGTTGGTTGGGGAGTGGGGCGACGATCGGCTCGATACCCCTTATCGGCCGGACGGCTGGACCGTCCGGCAACTGGTTCATCATGTGGCCGATAGTCATATGAATGCCTATGTTCGGACAAAACTCGCATTGACCGAATCGAACCCGACGATCAGCCCCTACGAAGAAGGCGAATGGGCGAAACTGCCAGATTCTGAATTGCCAATTGCTCCGTCGCTTGTTCTGCTGAAAAGCCTGCATCTGCGGTGGGTAACTATTCTTAAGTCACTTACAGACGCCGATTTACAACGGACGTATTATCATCCTGGCAGCCAGCGCACCTTTGCGATTCGGGAAGTCATTGCCCTCTACGCCTGGCATAGTGAACATCATTACCAGCACGCGTTTCGGCTCGCCGAACGGAACGGTTGGGGGTGAAAAAATGTATGATAGATAAATATGTATGATCTATGATATAGGATGTATAATTGATAGCCTGTCATACATGATACATACTACATCAGACATACTTATGCAGGAACTCATCATTTTTCTCGTTTTTGCCGTTGCGCTGGCCTATTTAGGTCGGCGGATGTACCGGAGTTTTTCGAAGAAACAGGCGGGTTGTGGTAAAGGTTGTGGGTGCGCTACGGATGCAAAGACAGTGTTGCATACTACCGAAAAGCGGATATAAGTAAGGCTATCCAACATTTTAGTATTCCGATGGTTCTTGTAGCAATGAATGCTCAACGGATCATCGGTTTTTTTATAGTACTGACCATCGGAATTGGACTCGATGGTTGTAAACGCGTACGGCCTGAAGCTCCCGCTGCCGAAGCATTCGAACCGCCGATAACTGATCCCGTATCCTATATGGCGGGGAAATTGACCTTCAACATTCGTGACCTGGAGCGAAAAGTCAATAAAGGGTTATCGACCACGCTGGTTTCGGAGCAAACATTTGAGGGGCGAAAAGGGGAGGCCTGGCGACTCCGGGTAGAACGTACCGGGCCCGTACAGATTCGCTATGAAAATCGGCGGGTGTTTTTTTCGGCCCCCTTACAGGTCTGGTATAGCAATCCCATTGGCCTCCGGAGAAGTGCCAATCGTAAAAGCCGGCCATTGTGCGCGCTGGCCGTTAATTTTACCAGTCCTGTTGGCGTAGGGCCAAACTGGCGATTACTCACAAAGGCTCGCTTCGAAGATTATCACTGGACCCAGGAGCCTCGTGTGCGATTGCTTGGGGTAAAAATAAGCGTAAAAAAAATCGCCGAAAGCATTCTGGATAAACGTAAGGCCGATATTGAGCAGGCCATTGATAAAGCTGTTCATCACGGCCTGCGTCTGGATAAGGAGGTTGGGAAAATCTGGCGGGATATGCAAAAACCGCTTCGGATTGCCAAGGTGCCTGAAAACATATGGCTGCTGCCGAAGCCATTTAGTATTTCCACCGCTCCAGTGTATGGTAATACCAAACAGATTATCGTGCCGATTCAGATTGCCTTTCGGGTAGATACCCGTTTGGGGCCGAAACCCGTAATCGATAGTCTGGAACACCTGCCCAAGCTTCTACGTCGAAAAGAAGTGCCAGAAGCGTCTCGTTTGGAAGTGCTGGCTTTTATCCCTTATTCCGATGTGAGTCAGGTGTTGGCCCGGACTTTGGAAAAGCAGAAACTGAGCCTGATGGGCGGGAATATAACGGTTAAAAATACAAGCATTTACGGAAGTGGAAAGAAGCTGATTCTGAAAGCCGATGTGGGAGGAACAGTGCATGGAACGCTCTATTTTCATGGCACACCGGCTTATGATACGCTCACTAATACTTTGCGCATTCAGAACGTCGACTTCGATGTGGAGACGAAGGAGCGCTTATTCTCTACCGCCGACTGGTTACTACATGATCACTTGCGGGATACCATTCAGGCGGCAATGGTAGTTCCCCTAAGACATCCCATTTCGACAATACCCCAAAAAATAGAAACGGCCTTTGCTCGAGCGAAAGTCGGGCAGAAAACCGATCTCGATATTGATACCTTTAAACTGGTTCCCCAGCGAATTTTGGTACAGCCCAAAGGCGTTCAGATTCTAATCAAGGTAGAATCCAAAGTAGCGGTGAAAGTGAAACGGTTTTGAAAAAGGTCATTAGTGGTCAGGAATGGTCAGCAAGTTTTGTCAAAGATGGTCAACACATCCACTTTTTAACGACATCTGACAATTCTTGACAAAACCTGACCATTTCTAAACCTGACTACTCTTGACAAAATCTGACCACCCTTGACTTACTTAACTAACGGGTTTCCATCGCCATAAATACCGGCTGGCTGTGGTGCGATGCGGTCGCCAGGCGTCGGCAATCTGGTGCAGCGCTTTGTATAAGGCTTTCCCTGTCAGGTTTTTTGTTTGTTCCGGGTAAGCCTGAATCATGCGTTGGCGAATGATCAAGTCATCGATCGGGAAAATATCGGGTCGGTCAAGCACGAACATAAGCATCATCTCAACGGTCCATCGGCCAACGCCTTTGATCGGGAGTAAGTATTGAACGATTTCTTCATCGGTCATGGCGTCGAGGTATATTCTGTCTAGGGAATTTTTGACGGCAAACTCTGCAACACTTTGTACGTACTTGATTTTCTGGAACGATAACCCGGCGCTTCGCAACTCGTCAGTTGTTTTTGCTAATAGTGCGTTGGCCTCAGGGAAATTATCGGGGAATAAGGCGCGGAAACGGGCAAAAATAGCATCGGCAGCCTTGGTTGAAATCTGCTGAGCGACAATGCTTTCGAGTAACGCAAGGTACACTCGGTCCGATGCCTGGGTGTCGGCGTAATCATTGAAAATCTTGGGGAAAGGCGTCTCGGCTATCAGACGAGCCATGATAACGTCTTTCTGTAAGTGGGTAATGGCTAAATCCTCCAAAGTGTGCAACGGGTAGGTTTTCGGCCTGCTGGCTTTCGTATGAAAGGGTGATGCGGCAATAGATTAACAAGCGTTGGGAGCTGTAAATTTCTTCGCCTGTCACTTATTTTCGACCTTTCTTCCTGAATTACTTACCTGAATCTAAACACTGATTATGAATCCTCTGTTGACGCGAAAAATAAGTCCATTTTTACTGGCTGGTTTATTACTACTGACCACCGTGTGCCGGGCGCAAAGCCCAAATCCTGTCAAGGCGATTTTTCCCCCGGATACCCGCTTTATTGCGAATGTTGCCTATGCGGGCGATACTTTAAAACGACATTTGCTGGATATTTACCTGCCCGCCAAAACCAGCGCCAACCCGCCATTAGTGGTTTGGGTACATGGTGGCGCGTGGATGCTCAACGACAAGTATGCCGATATGAGCTACATGAAAAACACCGTTCGGTCGATTCTGGAAAAAGGATACGCCTTTGCGTCGATCGACTATCGGTACAGCACAACGGCGCCGTTTCCGGCTCAGATTCAGGACTGTAATCAGGCACTGGAGTTTTTATATCAACATGCCGCCAAGTATGGTTTCGACCGAAACCGAATTGCCTTAATTGGTTTTTCGGCAGGTGGTCATCTGGCATCGTTGTTGGCGTTGTCCAATAACAGCACGCACCCCGACTTTTACGTCAACAGGAAAAAGCCATCATTTCGCATTAAAACCGTTGTCGATTTTTACGGCCCAGCCGATCTGCTGGCTATGATTCGTCGGGATGCACCACTGGCCGATACGGCGGTTGCTACATCCGAAAGTCGGTTGTTGGGGGCATCGCCTTTACGTCGTCCTGATTTGGCGAAGATTGCCAGCCCTGTCACTTATGTAGATAAAAATGATCCACCTTTTCTGATTATTCAAGGCGAAAAAGACGAGTCGGTTCCAGCGGCTCAATCGGTGTTGTTCAGTTCCTGGCTAACGCTCGCCCAGGTTAAAAATCGGCTGATAATTGTGCCAGGGGCACCTCATTACGGCACCATGTTCGATAGTGATTTCAATCAGAAAGCCATTTTTGAGTGGTTGGATACCTATTTGAAGTGAGGAGTAATGATTTAAGAATGAACCTCTTAAATCATTACTCCTTTTTATACTTGGTGAACAATCGCCGGACCACGTCTCCGGCCAGTTCATCGCGCATGCTATCGTAGAGTTGCCAGCGTGAGGGCGAAAAGGCGCTGGCCGTTTTTAGAGATTGACCATTCAGGGCACGCTCGTCACCACTGAACGTCTGCCATTCGGTTTGCCAGCTGCGACTTTCCCAGACAGGCTCTTCCCACAACACATTGCCCGATTTTGTGTCAATGGCCCGCATACGAAGATCCATGTTCGCCGTTATTTCGCGACGGTAGGTAGTTAACGTACCCGATACTTTTTCTTTAATGTCGACTTTGGTTGAGTCGTTTATTTTCTTTTCGCCGACTTTATACTCCTGTGTGCTGTAGACGGTTGTCGACGACGATGAATTGCTTTCGCGAAAGGGAGAATAGCCCGTTACTACCATCTGGATGGCCTGATGAATAGGAAAGCCATCGCCAGCCGATTCGACGGGTGGGTAAAGTTTTACGAACGGCGATGGCGTTGTGTTACGATCCAGCTCCCGCAGAATCAGCTTTTGTAGCTCCTCATTTTCGCGTGGATGAATTTCGCGGGTTTCGCTTAGGGGCTCAACTACCACGCGGAGAATAGCGAAAGGGAGCGCAGCAGCAGCTTTGGCACGAGCCTGCCGGTAATCCGATACCCATTCATCTGCTTTTTGATAGTGCAGATACGCATCTTTAGCAGCCAACCGATTCTCTTTTCCATATACAATTGCCTGTTCTGCCGCTTCATAACGGTCGGCAGCTGCCAGTTCGCGGGTATCTTTCTGGCGGTCCTGATAGGATGCCGGATAAGCCGCCAACCATTCTGCACAGTTTTCACAACTGCCCGGTTTAGCGAATCCACGGCGAGCGTTGTCGGTGAGTGTCTGTAGTTGCTCATATTCCCGATACACAGCCTCCCATCGAAATGGCTCACTAGAATTAGGGGCCGACAACGTGCGAATGGCAGTCTGGTGCTGTTCATACGCTTGTACAAACGCCTGTTCTAGAACCTGTGCCGCCGTCGTGTACCCCCGTTTACCCAAACCGGGTCGCTGCTGTAGGCGCTTTGAGGCTTTCTGAACGGCCAGATCGAATTTATTCCGGTTTAGTGCCGTTTTTCCGCTGCTACAGGCGGTAAGCAAAACGACTGTTGTCAACAAGGGAAAGAGGAATCGGAACATGGCGTTAAAATACGTTTTTTTGAACTTTTGACAACGCGCCGGGTAGTTGGTTTATCTTTGATTCCAAAATGGATTCGTCCGTTGGATTGCCTAGCTGCTAAATTATGTCGAAGCACAAACGGTACCGTTCTGCCGAGAAAACCCTGGGAGCCTCGCCCGGTACGCTGACCTACGTTGGTGAGGAAATTGAACACGCCACCAAGATTAAACGCATTGAATACAATGCCACCGATTATCGCATCGACGAGAGCAGCAAGCTAAGTGCCTGTCGACTGCCCGGTCTCACCACGCCGTACATCAACTGGATTGATGTGGATGGCATTCACGAGCTCAAAGTGGTGGCGGCCCTGGGCAATCAGTACCATCTGCACCCTTTATTGCTGGAGGATGTGCTCAATACGGAACAGAAACCCAAGATCGATATCTACGACGGTACCGCTTCCGTGAATGGAAACGGGGTCGATCAATCGGCGAGACCGGTGGTGTACGTAACCCTGAAAATGCTGCATCACAACCGGCAGCGTCAGGAAATTGATGTTGAGCACGTTAGTCTGGTATTGGGGCCAAACTACCTGATTTCATTTCAGGAGGAGCGGACGAAGGATATTTTTGAACCCGTTATCGAGCGAATAAAAGCTTCTTCGGGCAAAACTCGCCGAAATGGGGCCGATTACCTGCTGTATGCGTTAATGGACGTAATTGTAGATCACTATTTCCTGATTACGGAGCGGATTGGGGATAAGATGGATGAACTCGAAGAGCAGATTGTAGAAGAACGGGCGACTCAACAGACCCTGGCCACCCTCTATAAACTCAAGCGCGAACTATCCTTCATTCGGCGTACGGTTTACCCGGTACGCGACATCATTAATACGTTACTTCGCGAAGAATCGGACGTGATCCAGCACAATACCCAGCCGTATCTGCGCGATCTGGCCGACCATACCAATCAGGTGATTGAAACGTTGGAGTCTTACCGAGAGCTTATCTCGGGTCTAATGGATGTTTATTATTCCATTGTGAGTAACCGAATGAACTCGGTCATGAAAACGCTCACGATTTTTTCGGCGATTTTTATGCCGCTTACGTTCATCGTGGGTGTATATGGCATGAATTTTAAATACATGCCAGAACTAGACACGAAGTACGGCTATTTTGTTGTACTGGGCATAATGGCGTTCGTCACAGTAGGAATGATTGTCTACTTCCGCCGACGGGGGTGGATGTAGAAAATGGAGTACCATGAAAACGAAGAATTTAGAATTAATTAACCGCCAGTGGTTTACGGATTCCCGGCAGGTAACGGGTAACACCACCGACTCGCAGCTAATCGATGCTGTTTTTTTTGCCATTCAGGGCGAGCACCATGATGGCCACGAGTTCATTGGCGATTTATATCGAAAAGGTATCCGTCAGTTTGTTGTAGAACGGTCGGCCTTAACGCCCGACCGGCGAACTGAATTGATGAATTATGCCGATGCCACGATCATTGAAGTAGACAGTAGCTTACAAACGCTTCAGGAACTGGCCGCTAAACAACGGCAAAAGGTGCATATCCCGATTATTGGGATCACCGGCAGTAATGGCAAAACCATCGTAAAAGAGTGGCTGGCTCAATTGCTCGAAGGAGGACAGGCTTCGACGGATTTCATTATTGCCAAAAGCCCCAAGAGCTACAACTCGCAATTGGGCGTGCCTTTATCGGTTCACCAACTCAATGAAAATCATACGCTGGGCATCTTCGAAGCAGGTATTTCGAAAGCCCACGAGATGCAGGCGCTGGAAACCATTATAAGGCCCACGATTGGTATTTTTACGAATATTGGTACGGCACACGATGAAGGATTTCGAACGCGAAAACAAAAAATTGCCGAGAAACTCCGACTGTTTATTCACGCGGATACGCTTATTTACTGCGCCGATTACGCCGATATCGATGAAGAAGCTCACTTATTGTTAAAGGCCGTCAATCCGGGCGTGCAGTTTTTAACCTGGTCATTAACAGGTCGTGACGCTACCTATCAGGCCATCGTGCAGGGCGATCAACTAACCTTGGCCAGCCCCGAGGCAACGCCCATTCAACTGACATTGCCATTTTCCGATCCGGCATCGATTGAGAATTTGCTACACTGTCTCGTAACCATGCTGGCCCTGCATACCTGGACAACTGAAACGTTGCAGGCACGTCTTAATCGCCTGCGACCGGTTTCGATGCGTCTGGAACAAAAGGAAGGTATCAATAACTGTGTTCTGATTGACGATTCATACAACAATGACGTTGCCGGGCTGAAACTGGCCCTTAGTTTTCTGAATCAGCAAAATACACGTGCTCGCCGGGTTGTTATTTTGTCCGATGTATTACAGTCTGGTCAGGCGGAGAACGATTTGTATGAACAGGTTGGTGCATTGATTCGGACTAACGACGTAGGGCAGTTTGTGGGTATTGGGCCCGTAGTGAGTCGGAATGCTCATTTCTTCGCCGATAGTAGTCTGTTTTATCCGACAACGGATGCGTTTCTAGCGCAGTTTCCATTTGCCGAATTACGGGATAGTACGGTGTTGGTGAAAGGAGCCAGGCCATTTTCATTCGAGCGGATCGTGGCACGACTGGAGCGAAAAGTACATGGCACAATCCTCGAAATAAATCTGGATGCACTGACGCACAACCTAAACTTTTACCGCGAGAAAGTCGGCTCAGACACCAAGATCATGGTCATGGTGAAGGCATTTGCCTATGGCAGTGGTAGTGCTGAAGTGGCTCAACTGCTGCAATTTCACCGAGTCGACTATCTGGGCGTCGCCTATGCCGATGAAGGTATCGCTCTCCGGCAAAATGGAATTGAGCTACCCATCATGGTTATGAATCCAGCTCCCGAAACCTTTGATGCCTTATTGGCTTATAACCTGGAGCCGGAAATATACAGCATGCGGCTTTTACGGGAGTGGGGGCGTTTTGTGCGAAGGGCATGGAGCGGGGAGCAAGGAGCAGGGGGCATGGAGGGAGATTTGACTTTCGCACTAAACTCTTCACTATCAACCCCGCGCTCCCCGCTCCCTGCTCCCCGCACAATTCACCTGAAAATCGATACGGGTATGCATCGGTTGGGCTTTTTGGAAGCAGAGCTGGATGAGGTGGCGAGTTATTTGAAAAGCCATTCGAATCTGCGTGTGGCTACCGTATTCAGCCATCTTGTGGGTTCGGATGATGCCCAATTTAACTCGTTTTCGAAGCAGCAATACGAAACCTTTCTGCGTGCTACAACCGCTCTCGAAGCGGCTTTGGGTTACCGACCCACCCGTCATTTGCTGAATTCAGCGGGGATTGTGCGATTTCCGGAATACAAATTCGATATGGTTCGCCTGGGAATCGGTCTTTATGGCGTGGAGGCCAGTGGCATTAATCAGGCTGCTTTACAAACCGTTGGTGCCCTTCGGACGGTGATTAGCCAGATTAAAACCGTTCGGGCGGGCGAGTCGATTGGCTATAGTCGCCGGGGCGTTCTAGATCATGAGGCCCGCATTGCTACCCTGGCTATCGGCTATGCCGATGGTTATGACCGTCGGTTAGGAAATGGCATTGGTCACGTTTGGGTAAACGGAACCCTGTGCCCAACCGTAGGAAATATTTGTATGGATATGACGATGGTCGATGTCACATCGGCCCTGGCTTCCGAAGGGGATGACGTACTGATTTTTGGTCCAGAGTTGCCTATCACCGAATTGGCCAAACAAATGAACACGATCCCTTACGAAATATTGACCGGCGTGAGCGAACGAGTGAAGCGGGTCTTTTTCAAGGAAGGGAACTAACTAGTGCTCTTCCAGAATAGATTTTTTTGATTCTAATAGATTCTTTTGATACTAGATTCCTGATTATCAGAATCGGTAGAATCTACAGAAACTATAGAATCTAACTAGTGTTTCAGTAAACTAGATTCTAGGGGATTCTATAGATTCTCGGGGCCGCCCGCGCGGTTGGTCCTATTGTCCTGATTAGCAAAGACGATAGAATCCAAAGAATCGATAGAAACTAAATTGGATAAGCTGGCCTGGTAGGGGACATCTACTACTTTCTTTGCTTGTAATAAATAGTGGCAAACTGGATAAAATTGCGCCAATCGTAGGCCGTTAAGTTATGCTCCCCTTCCCGGTTATGGTAGCCGATAGGAGGGAGCGTAATCGGTTGATTTATAGCAGGAGGGGTAGCCGGTAGGTTTGATGTGAGCCCATACAGGGCATATACTTTCTCTGCATATTTTGCCGATAAAAATGTGCCCGTCGGGTCTGCCCAGAGATCTTTTGACGCATTGGTTATATATAATGGTCTTGGGGCAATAGCGGCCAGTAGCATATGCTGATCCAGGGGCAAGGCGTCTTCGTTGGTATTGTATTTTTTGTAGTTGTTGGCAAACCAGTGCGGAAAAACGGTGTTGATTCGGTTAATCGTTTCGCCAAATCGTCGGTGAGATAAGGCAGCTCCGGTATTCCCCGAGCAATTCGTGACACATAGCGCAAATCGGGGGTCTTCGGCAGCGGCCCACAAGGAGGCTTTCCCGCCCCTGGAGTGCCCGACAACCGCTACCTTTTTCGCATCAATATCGGCGTCTTTTTCCAGATAATCCAGCACACGGCTGGCCCCCCAGGCCCAGGCGCCAATGGCCTTCATGCCATCATTGGCCGTCAATTGCTCCGGGTATAATTGCAGTACACCGTTGACGTAGTTCGCCGTATCGTCCGGAGCCAGATCACTTACGTGAAAAGCCGCTACCGCATAGCCACTGTCAATAACCATTTCGGCTGGCCAGAAATCACTTTTATGCACGCGGGTTGGGTCCATATTGTCTTTGCCCCGGTTGTTAATCAGCAAAAACAGCGGAGCTGGTCTTTTCCGTTGATTGGGTACAAACAAAACCAGGTGGATTTGAATCGGCTTCGTGTGATTAACAACCTCGATGGTTACCTCTTTCAAGGTTGCTTTACCAGCCATAGCACTGGTATTTTTATGGGCTATCGAGTAAGTAAGGCGGTCGTAGGATTTGGGCATTTGGCCGTATACATTCTCTTCAAAGAGTTTGATGATTTCGGGCCGCCTTACTTTTTCCCAGGCTGCCTTCGTTCGGATAGGTACGTTGGTCGTTGTTGTTAATACGTCCGGTAAGGTGTAGGCCGGAACTTTCGATTCGTCGTAATTGGCTTGAAACCCAGGTTGGGCGTGTACTTTGACGAGGATCGCGAAGAAAAAGAAGGCAAAACCTCTTAAATGCTGCATGACGTTTGAGTAAGGCTTACAGTCTTAAAAAGCTTGTAAAGCCGCTCAACCTACTTAACTATCTACTCGGTAAAGGTTGATTAAATTCTGCTTAATCGTGGGTTACTTTTTTTTCACTCGCGCATTAATGGCAAAGTATCAAAGCATTACCTATCATTCAAACTTATTTCTGATGAAAACCATCAAATCAACTCTATTCGTGGCTGCCATGTTCTCGTTGGCGGTTGCCTGTCAGTCGAAGAAAACGGAATCTGAAACAACGACTCAAGATACAGCTACTGTAGTTGAGAGCGAAACGATCGTCAGTGGCGATAGCACGGAAGTGATCACCGATTCAGCCAAGATTGTTATCCCTGACTCAGTAAAAAAATAAGCCGGATAGCCTTGTTTCTACGCTTATAAATACCCCCGTCAGCAATGACTGGGGTATTTTTTTGTTGCGAGGATTGGGCGTTGCGAGTGGAACTTTCACCGGGCATACTGGAATGATATAGCGACCGTATTCGTTGGGAGATTATTCATTAACGCCCGGACTACCCTTCTGGAATACGATCATGACTACCCGCGTACTGTTGCTGACGCCCCCGTTTACCCAACTAAATACACCTTATCCGGCCACGGCTTATCTAAAAGGTTACTTAAATACCCTTTCCTTGGCTGATGGTGGCTCGGTAGTGGCGCATCAGGCCGATTTGGGGATTGAGACAATCTTACGCCTTTTCTCGAAACAAGGGTTGAACGAACTGTTTTCGGTGGATTCTAGAGTACCGGAGTTAAGTGAAAATAGCCAGCGAATGGTACGGCTTCAGGCCGATTACGTGGCAACGATTGACCCGACAATCCGGTTTTTGCAACACCGAAATCCTACCTTGGCTCATGCCATTGCCGATCGGAGTTACCTGCCTGAAGCCTCTCGTTTTGCCGAAGTAGATGAACTGGATTGGGCGTTCGGAACGATGGGGTTGCACGACAAAGCTCGCCATTTGGCTACGCTCTATCTGGAAGACATTGGTGATTTAGTGGCCGAAGCCATTGATCCACATTTTGGCTTTAGTCGGTATGCCGAACGACTGGGCCGAACCGCCACGCATTTTGATGATTTACAAGCTGCGTTAACGGCACCCGATACGCTGGTGGGTAAGGCGTTGCTGGGACTTTTAGAAGAGAAAATGGCTCAGTATCAGCCAACAGTGGTTTGTCTGACGGTGCCCTTCCCGGGGAATTTATTCGGAGCGTTGCTGTGTGGGCGGCACATCAAACAACACTATCCGACTGTTCGGGTGGTGTTGGGTGGAGGCTATGCTAATACCGAACTCCGTAGTCTGCGCGAGCCGCGTCTGTTCGATTACGTAGATTTTGTGAGTCTGGACGATGGCGAAGCGCCCCTGCGTTCCTTGCTCGAACATGTTCAGGGAAAGCGGGACGCGGCCAAGCTGAAGCGGACATTTATGCGGGTAAATGGGGAGGTTGTTTATCAGAATGGGTCTTCCGAACGAGATGTTGCCCAACGCGATACGGGTACACCCGATTATGCCGATTTGCCCTTGAACGATTACCTGTCGGTTATTGAAGTAACGAATCCCATGCACCGGCTTTGGAGCGATGGGCGCTGGAATAAACTGACACTGGCCCACGGCTGCTACTGGGGAAAATGTTCCTTCTGCGATATATCTCTCGATTATATTGCCCGCTATGAACCGCTCACGGCTGGGCTACTCTGCGATCGGATCGAAACCATTATGACACAAACCGGACAGAATGGTTTCCATTTTGTCGATGAGGCTGCTCCGCCTGCACTCATGCGCGATCTGGCCCTGGAAATTCTTCGCCGGGGTCTAACAGTTGTCTGGTGGACGAACATCCGATTCGAGAAGGCGTTCACAACGGATTTATGCCAACTGCTCAAACTGTCGGGGTGTATTGCCGTATCGGGTGGGCTGGAAGTGGCGTCGGATCGATTGCTGGACCGCATGAAGAAAGGAGTGACGGTGGCGCAGGTTGCCCGTGTGGCTAATCATTTCACTACGGCTGGCATTATGGTTCATGCCTATCTGATGTACGGCTTTCCGACCCAGACCGCGCAGGAAACCATCGACTCGCTGGAAATGGTAAGGCAGTTGTTTGCCACCGGCGTTGTTCAATCGGGCTTCTGGCACCGGTTTGCCATGACAGCCCACAGTCCGGTGGGACTGCACCCGGCCGGTTTCGATGTGCAGCGCATCGGCCCCGCCGATGGGCCTTTTGCCGATAACGACCTTGATCATGCCGACCCGTTGGGGGCCGATCATGCCCGCTTTTCGGAGGGATTGCGTAAGTCGTTGTTCAACTACATGCACGGTGTGGGCCTGGAGCTGCCATTGGCCAACTGGTTTACCTTCCGGGTTCCAACGACTACTATACCACGCAAATACATTGAACGGGCGATTGCCGATACTTCCGAAGATAGCGTACGTTCTCATGCACTACTCGTCTGGCCAGGTCATGCGCCCACGCTGACGGTAGTGCAACCGCGTCGGGAGCGACAGGCGTCTAAGCGAGTAAGCGTTGTTCCGCAGGCAGAACTGACCTTTGCCCGGCGGCAGGATGATCTGGTACTTGACCTACCCTTGCCAATTGGTGAATGGTTGATGCAACACTGGTCGAAATTCAGCCTGAAAGCACCAGAACCGCTAACCATTCAGCAGGTTGGAACCACGTTTGAGGAGGCCGGACTCGGCAACTTCGTAGCCTTTCAGCAAACCGATGGCTGGGCCGACTGGCGTGAAGCCGGGTTATTGGTTCTGTAAATTAGTTGACTTGGAGTATTTTGTCCCAACTTACCCTCACCCAACTTTTTCAAAAAAACTTGTCCAGATGCGTACACCTTTTGTCCAGAAACGGACAATGTTCTCCCGCGGTTTGACAGCCAAAAGGCCATTTTAAGACTAATGAGGCTGATTTTTAGTTTTGGCCGATCATTTGATATACAGAAATGGAGGAAATAAGGTTCTGGCTTCAATAATCCCACTTTCGGTTCATGCGACGTAGCGATTTAGGCGAGTTTGAAGAGGTTGTGTTACTAGCTGTAGCGGCCCTTTCTCCCAAAGCATATTCGGTGGTAATTGCCGAAGAGCTTGAGCAGGAAACGGGTAATTCGGTCAGCACGGGAGCCGTGCATGCTGCGCTGCAACGATTGGAGCAAAAAGGCTATGTCTCGTCCTTTCTGGGCGAAGCGACGGCCGAGCGGGGAGGACGCCGGAAGCGACTGTTCACGGTTACCGCTTTGGGTGGTCGAATTCTACAGGAAGTACGGGCTGTCCGTAATCGGCTTTGGGAGCGCATCGACTCGCATCTGTTATTGGATTGGCAGTAATAACTCCAGATCAGTTATGCAGCCTGAGAAGCCAACTTTTAGAGAGCCGCCCAAATGGATTATCTGGTTCATTGAGCGGTTATGCGCTCCGCACTTACGCGAGGAAGTGCTGGGTGATTTGTATGAGCGCTATGCCTTACAAGTAGCACAATGGGGCGAAGCCAAAGCCCGACGTCGGTATTGGCGCGAGGTATTGGCCTATATGCGGCCTTCTATTCTAGCGCGTGAATCAAGCGAATATTCTACTCCAACAAATACAGATATGTTACGGAATTATCTGAAAATCGCCTTTAGGACCCTTGTCAAAAATAAGGGATATTCGTTCATCAACATTGGTGGGCTGGCGGTGGGTATGGCAGTAGCCATGCTGATTGGCCTATGGATTTACGATGAATTGTCGTACGAAAAATCGTTTCCGAACTATGACCGAATTGCGCAGGTTATGCAGCATCAAACGGCTAATGGTGAGGTATTTACAGGCTCTGGGCTCCCCATTCCGTTGGCTAATGAACTTCGTGGGGCTTATGGCGATGAGCAAGCTGGTGGGCCGTTTAAGTATATTCTGCTTTCCTCCTGGACAGAAGGCCACACGTTGTCGTTTGGCGAAAAGAAACTATGGAAAACGGGCAATTATATAGAGCCTGAAGCGCCCGAAATGCTTTCGTTGACCATGCGACGAGGGACAAGGGCTGCCTTACGCGAACCGTATTCCATCATGATTAATGAATCGGTGGCTACTGCCTTGTTTGGAAGCAGCAATCCGATGGGAAAAATCATTAAGATTGACAACCAGATTGCGGTAAAGGTGGCGGGGGTTTATGCTAATTTACCCTACAATACACGTTTCAGTAATCTCGATTATCTGGTTCCCTGGCAGGTAAATGTAGCGGTGCGCGACTGGGTAAAAAGATCACAAGAAAAATGGGATAATAACTCCTTCCAGATCTTTGTCCAACTCGCCGATCATGCTGACATGGCGGCTGTTTCGGAAAAAATCAAGGAGGCAAAGCAAAGACACATCAACGTGGCACTTGATAAAAGCAAACCCGAGATTTTCCTCCAGCCAATGAGTCAATGGCATTTGTATTCGGAGTTTAAAGACGGGGTAAATACCGGCGGTCGCATTCAGTTTGTCTGGTTATTTGGGATTATCGGGGCGTTTGTTCTGCTCCTGGCCTGCATCAATTTTATGAATCTCTCGACGGCGCGCTCCGAAAAACGGGCGAAGGAAGTTGGGATTCGAAAAGCGATTGGGTCTGTTCGTAGTCAACTGATTAGCCAGTTTTTTAGTGAATCGTTTCTGGTCGTTTACCTCGCGTTTTGCATTGCATTGCTAATGAGTCAATTCGCGTTACCTTTTTTCAATGAGGTGGCTGAGAAGCAAATGACCTTTCCCTGGACGGTTTCGGAGTTCTGGCTGTGCAGCATCG
Organism: Spirosoma litoris; assembly: GCF_054776755.1. Lineage (NCBI taxonomy): Bacteria > Pseudomonadati > Bacteroidota > Cytophagia > Cytophagales > Cytophagaceae > Spirosoma > Spirosoma litoris. The sequence continues at coordinate 68,345 of NZ_BAAHBI010000055.1, forward strand.
GGTTTCCCCTATTCACCGGACTAGTTGCGGGGAGCTATCCAGCCTTGTATTTATCGTCGTTTCAATCGGTAAAAATTTTAAAGGGCACTTTCAAGGTGGGTCGGTTTGCGGCTGTTCCCCGTCAGGTATTGGTGGTTGTTCAATTCACGGTGTCTGTCGCCCTGATTATTGGCACCATCATCGTGTTTCGGCAGATTCAGTTCGCTAAAGATCGACCAATTGGCTATAGTCGAAACGGCCTTTTATATGTCCAAACGACCACCCCCGACATTCACAATCACCTTGATGCTTTCCGAAACGATTTGCTGGCATCGGGAGCGGTAACGGAAATTGCGGAGTCCGAAAGTCCGCTAACGGGCGTCTGGAATGTGAATAGTGGGTTTGACTGGGATGGAAAAGCTCCTGATCAATCGCCTGATTTTGCGGTTGTTGGTGTGTCGCACGGGTTTGGGAAAACGGTTGGCTGGCAGTTTAAAGAGGGCCGCGACTTCTCGAAAAACTTTGGTACCGATTCAATGGGTATGGTTCTGAACGAAGCCGCCGTGAAATTTATGGGCTTGAAAGATCCGATTGGGAAAACGATCAGAGAGGGTGATTTGCGGTATAAAATAATCGGCGTTATCGACGATATGGTGATGGAGTCGCCCTATGAACCAGCCCGACAAACGCTGTTTTATCTCGGAAATTTCCCCAGCAGCTTTATAAATATCCGCATTAACCCAGGTATAAGTGCCAGCGACGCCGTGAGTAAGATCGGGGCTGTTTTTCAGAAATACGACCCAGCTTCGCCGTTCAACTACAAATTTGCCGATCAGGAATATGCGAGGAAGTTTGCGGCCGAAGAGAACATAGGTACGTTAGCGTCGTTTTTCGCCACGCTGGCCATTTTTATCTCGTGCCTGGGTTTGTTTGGACTCGCTTCGTTCGTTGCCGAACAGCGGACCAAAGAGATTGGTGTTCGGAAAGTACTGGGCGCATCGGTGTTCAGTCTGTGGGGATTGCTCTCGAAAGACTTTGTGTTGCTGGTCATTATTGCCTTTGGAATTGCCACGCCCATTGCCTGGTATTACCTGGATAGCTGGCTTCAGAAGTACGAATACCGAACCGAACTCTCCTGGTGGGTTTTTGCCGCATCGGGTGCGGGTGCCCTCTTGGTTACGCTGCTAACGGTGAGTTTCCAAAGTGTAAAAGCGGCTTTAATGGACCCCGTTAAATCGCTACGATCTGAATAGCATGGAGCAGGGTGCATGGTGCGGGAAACACTTGCTCTACGCTTCTTGCCTTTCCCTGCTCCGCGCTCCCTGCACCACGCACCACGCTATGAACCCACCCCGCCTAGCTAACCGCCTGCTCAACTGGTTCTGCGCTCCTCATCTTCGGGAAGAGGTGCTGGGGGATATGCATGAGCGCTATGAATTGTGGGTAGCGCGGGAGGGGGAGACCCAAGCCCGATGGCGTTATTGGCGGGAAGTGCTGGCTTATGTACGGCCTACAATTATTAAGAGACAATCAAATCAGTATCCAAATCCATCAATGACTGATATGTTCCGAAACTACGTTACAATCGCCTGGCGAAGCCTGCTTACGAATAAGGCATTTTCGCTTATTAATATTTTTGGATTAGCCATTGGCTTAAGCTGTTTTATGCTGATTGCTGTATTTGTTTATACCGAATTGACGTATGATACGTATTCGAAAAATGCCAGCAATATATATCGACTGAACATTTCTGTTATGGGGAATGGAAATGCAGAAGTTTACCCAAATGTAGACTCAGGCGTTGGTGAAGGAATTAAGCATGAGTTTCCCGAAGTAAAGTCATCGACAAGGCTGCTTCCCGCCAGCGATTATATACAATACAAAGACAATCAATTTAAAGAACAACATCTTGCTTTCGCTGACCCGAATTTTCTACAATTATTTTCTATTCCAATGATTGAAGGAAATAGTGCTGATGCGCTTGTTGCCCCAGCTAGTATTGTTTTGTCGAAAGAATTTGCTACTAAATATTTTGGTCACGAAGATCCCATTGGAAAATCTATTGCAGTTGGTGCGCAGCGAACGGCTTATAAAGTGACGGGAATATTCGATAAAATTCCTGATAACTCACACTTTCATTATGATGCATTTTTAAGTTTGTCTACGCGCCATATTTTAAATCCAACCTGGAGCAATGTGGGTTTTTATACCTACCTGGAATTAAACAATAAAGTAGATCCAAAAAAACTGGAAGCTAAATTTCCACAACTGGTGGCAAAATATGTGGTTCCGGAAGTACAGCGCGACATGGGCGTTAGTCTGGCAGAAGCCCAAAAGTCTGTCGATACATTTCGTTTCTTACTCCAACCCCTCACCGATATTCACCTGTACTCGAACACGAAGTATGAATTAGAGCCTAATGGCGATATAAAATATGTCTATATTTTTTCTGCACTGGGCCTCTTTATCCTATTACTAGCCTGTGTAAATTTCACCAACCTTTCTACCGCACAGGCCGCAAAACGAGCGCGGGAAGTTGGCGTTCGTAAAGTGATGGGGTCCGTAAAAACGCAGATAATAAGCCAGTTTCTGACAGAATCAGTATTGCTCACTTTTTTTGCAATGGTGGTAGCTTATCTACTCATTATCCTATTCTTGCCTTATTTCAATCAGATTGCCAACAGGACGATTGGATTCTCCTTTTTTCTGAAATATCAAGCAGTCCTTATCTTATTTATCGTTAGTTTTTTGTCAGGTATACTTGCCGGTATATATCCCGCTTTTTTCCTGTCTTCATTTTCAATTATTAAAACGCTAAAAGGAACATTACTGGCAAAAAGCCCACAGAAAAAGTCATTGCATAGTGGCCTGATTGTCTTTCAATTTTCTATATCGACTATTCTACTAATTGCCACCATTGTTGTCTATAAACAGCTGCAATATATGCAGACAAAAAAGCTTGGGTATGATAAAGATCAGCTTGTTGCTTTGCCCGATACTCGTTTATTAGCGAATAATCAGGTTGCTTTTAAAGATCAACTTTTACAGAATAGCCGGGTGCTGGCGGCTACTAACTCCAGATTTTTTCCGGGTGGTGAAATGATGGACGGAACCCAGGTCTACCCTAAGAATGAAACCGCTAATGGTGCCGAAATTCACATGAATATTTTTCATGTCGACTACGATTATATCCGAACATTAGGTATTCAATTGCTACGGGGACGAAATTTCTCGAAAGACTTTCCGACAGACTCTATTTCTGGCGTCATTATTAACGAATCGGCTGTTCGCGAATTGGGTTGGAATCACGTCAATCCAATTGGCCGATCGATGGTCAGATCTGGCCAGCAAGAATACAAAGTCATTGGTGTTGTTAAGGATTTCAACTACGTATCTGTAAAACAGAAGGTGGCACCGCTTATGATGATGATGGGGCGAAATTTTGGGGGGATCGTCATAAAAATAAAAACCACGGATGTAAACGGATTCCTCAGTGATTTGAAAAATCAATGGGATGCGTTTAACCCAAATGGACCTCTTGAATACCGATTCCTGGATGACCAGTTCGCGTCTTTTTACGCCAGTGAGAAACGCACTCAACAGTTATTTTCTGTTTTTGCGCTATTAGCTGTTGTGATCGCCAGTCTGGGATTGTTTGCTCTTTCGGCCTTTGTCATTGAGCGACGGACCAAAGAAATCGGTGTGCGTAAAGTTATGGGAGCCTCTGTTCCGAGTATTACCCAATTGCTCATCAAAGACTTTGTGAAACTGGTGCTCATTGCCATCCTGATTGCGTGCCCGCTGGCCTGGTATGCGATGAATCAATGGTTACAGGATTTCGCCTATAAGATCGAGGTCGAATGGTGGATGCTTGCCTTGGCTGGCCTGTTTGCCATTGGCGTAGCCTTACTAACGGTAAGTTATCAAAGTGTGAAAGCGGCTTTAATGGACCCCGTTAAATCGTTACGATCTGAATAGCATGGAGCAGGGTGCATGGTGCGGGGAAACACTTGCTTTACGCTTCTTGCCTTTCCCTGCTCCGCGCTCCCTGCACCAAGCACCCTGCACCACGCTATGAACCCACCCCGCTTAGCCGACCGCCTGCTGAACTGGCTCATTGCTCCGCACCTGCGCGAGGAGGTGTTGGGTGATGTACATGAACGTTTTGCCCGGCGGGTGAAACAACGGGGAGAGGCCCGCGCCAAACGACGCCACTGGCTGGATGTGCTGGCCTATGTACGACCCGAATTTATTCGAAGACAACCCGACCAATACCCTCAACCAACCAATACAACCATGCTACGGAATTACCTGAAAATTGCCCGACGTACGCTAACGCGTCAAAAATCGTATTCGCTCATCAATGTACTAGGCCTTGCGCTTGGTATGGGCTGCGGGATACTAATCTTTATGTTTGTCAATTACCATCTGAGCTTTGATACGTTTCAGCCGGATGCTGATCGGGTATACCGGGTAATATCTGAAATGCCTAAAGACCAGGATAATCAAATTGGTGCGGTTCCGGCTCCTTTGGGGCAGGCTTTACGACAAGACTACCCTTTCTTTGATAAAGTGGGCCGAGTCGTTGGGTTCGGTGGTTTGATTTCCCTGCCTTCGTCGAAAGACAATAAGAAGTTTAAGGAGCCCAACGGAGTAGCCTATGCCGAACCCGAATTCTTAGAGATACTAGGCTTACCGCTGGTCAGTGGAGATAAAAAGAAAGTACTGACGGAGCCAAATACAGCAATCATTACGCAGAGCCTGGCCAGTAAGTATTTCGGTAATCAGAATCCTATTGGTCAGCTTATTCGGCTGGATAACAAAACGAACTTTAGCATTACGGGCGTACTAAAAGACCTGCCCGTTAATACGGATCGTCGTCAGGAAATTTATTTATCATACGTGACCCTTAAAGAAACTAATCCCTGGCTAGATACCTGGGGGGGGATTTTTGGAGGTACAAATTGTTTTCTGCTGCTGAAAGCAGGTGAGTCACCGGCTGCTGCAGAGAAAGCGATGGAGAGTCTGAATAAAAAATATTACAGTGAGCAGGATGCGGGTAATTTCTGGTTTAAACTACAACCCCTGTCCGACATCCACGTTAATTCTAAATTGGGCGGTTATGTTACGAAAAGTCAGCTTCTGACGGTATCGTTGATTGGTATTTTTCTGCTGATTATAGCTTGTATTAACTTCATCAATTTAGCAACAGCGCAAGCTTTAAGTCGCTCGAAAGAAATTGGAGTCAGAAAGGTGCTGGGGAGTTTGAGAACACAACTCTTTAAGCAGTTTATTACCGAAACGGCTCTGATTGCCGGTTTAGCTTTCGTGATTGCCATCGTCCTGGCGTATGCAGCTTTACCTTATCTGAACCAACTTGTGCATACTCGACTTACGTTCAATCTGTTGAGTGACTATCGGCTACTTACTTTTTTAGTGGTGCTGTTTATTAGTGTTACCTTCATTTCTGGATCATACCCAGGCCTGATTATCAGTGGATTCCAGCCTATTCAGGCGCTTAGAGGAAAACTGTCGAACAAACATGTTGGTAATTTTTCGGTACGACGAGCCCTGGTGGTCACGCAATTTGCTATATCGCAAACGCTCATTATCGGTACAATTGTGATCATGAGTCAAATGCGCTATACCAGTCAGTCAGATATGGGATTCAACAAGGATGCCATCGTTATGCTGCCGGTGCCCGGCCATTTGCCAGCGGAAGTCAGCACCTTTGGGACTCGTCTTTCACAGATTACAGGTGTGAAATCGTTCGCTTTTTGTAATGTCGCACCGGCATCGCCCGACAGTAATTTTGACACAGGTATCCAATATGATTCGCGAACAGAACCCGAAAAGTTTACTATTTATTACAAGGCGGGAGATCCCAATTATGTTGCCACGTTTGGCTTGAAGCTGGTAGCCGGACGTAATTTATACCCATCCGATACGACTCGGGAGTATTTGCTGAACGAAACAGCCGTTAAAAAACTAGGGCTTCGAAATCCTCAACAGGTCCTGGGCAAGACGGCCACTATCAATGGTGTAAAAGGTACCATTGTAGGTGTGTTAAAAGACTTTCACAATAAATCCTTCCGTCGATCTATTGATCCCGTCTGTCTGACAACCAGAGTTGCCAATTATGAAAACTGCGCTGTCAAAATCGGCACCGGTAATTTACCGGCAACCCTTTCCGCCATCGAAAAAATCTGGAATGAAATGTACTCGGCAGACGTGTACTCGTATGAATTTCTGGATAAACAGATTGCTCGATTCTATGAGACAGACAGCCTGATTTTACAATTAATCGAAATTTTTTCAGGCATCGCCATCTTTATCAGCTGCCTTGGTTTATACGGTTTGATATCGTTTATGGCAACTCAGAAGACCAAAGAAATTGGTGTAAGAAAAACATTAGGTGCCAGCTCGGGCCATATTATGTGGCTATTTGGAAAAGAGTTTACCCAATTACTCATCCTTGCTTTTATCATAGCCGCGCCTGTTGGATGGTGGGTTATGAGTCGCTATCTATCAGATTTTCAATATCGAATAGAGTTAGGAGCCGATATCTTTCTGTTAGCGCTTGTTCTCACGTTAATGATCGCCATTCTAACTGTGGGTTACCGTTCCGCAAAAGCCGCGCTGATGAATCCCGTAAAATCGTTACGGTCTGAATAAATGCGCAAGGGGCTCGGGGCAGGGTTTATTCGCTGCATCCCTGTTCCGGACTCCCTGCACCAAGCACCCTGCACCACGCTATGAACCCACCCCGCCTAGCTGACCGCCTGTTGAACTGGTTATGTGCTCCTCATCTTCGGGAAGAGGTGCTTGGAGACCTGCATGAACGCTATGCTCTGCGTGTGGCTCGGGAAGGGGAGACTAAAGCCCGACTGCGCTATTGGCGGGAAGTGCTGGCCTATGTGCGGCCTTCGGTGATTAAACGACAACCAGCGAACAGATGGCCTAGTGAATATCCAGATCCAACAATTACTGATATGTTACGCAATTATTTCAAAATCTCCTTCCGAACCCTGGGCCGGCATAAACTATATACAGCGCTCAATGTAGCTGGGTTGACCCTCGGTATCACTTGTTTTTTGCTGATCGGCTTATACCTCTTCGATGAGCTGACATTCGATCAACAACACAGCCAGGCTAACCGGATTTACCGGGCTATACAGCACAAAAAAACACCTACAGAAGACTTGACGATTGCAGCAGCGAGCTATAAAGTGGCCGAGGCTGCAACGAAAAGTATTGGCGAAATTGAGAAGTCAGCCCGAATTGTCCGAACCGGAAGAGCCAACTTATCGAATCCAGAAAATAAGAACATGTTTCAGGAAACGATTGCGTTTGGGACGCCGGGTTTGTTGGAACTATTTGATTTCGAGACTGTTGATGGGAATGGTAGATCGGCGTTGAACGAGCCAAATTCGATCATCATCGTTGAAGAACTGGCGCAGCGACTTTTCAATACGACTCAGGTTGTTGGCAAAACCGTTGATTTTGAAATCAATAAGCCGCTAAAAATAACGGCTGTTCTGAAAAACCATCCTCGAAATTCGAGTTTCGATTTCAAGGCAATCATTTCTGAAGCGACCATCAGCAGTGATGAGGAATTCACCGAGTGGACAGTTAACTGGGATTCCCAAGCCTTCATGACCTTCTTTCTGCTCAAGGAAAAAGCTAACCCGGAAATTGCGGCCAAAAAAATTACGGATTTGCTCAAGGCCAACGCCAAACTAGAGCCCGGAAACTCCATCAGCTATACGTTGCAACCGCTGGCCGATATCCACCTGTTCTCAGATGCAATTACCGATGGTGCCCGAAACTCGAATGTAGAAGCAATAAGTCAGGGAAGCCTGCTTTATATCAAAATCTTTGCGCTGGTTGCCCTGTTTGTTCTGCTCATTGCCTGCATTAACTACATGAATCTGGCTACAGCCAGAGCGTCTAATCGGTCGAAAGAAATTGGGGTTCGTAAAGCGAGTGGCGCATTCCGGCATCACCTCATCTATCAGTTTCTGACCGAATCGCTGGTTGTAACAGTTATTTCGTTCGTGCTGGCCGTAGGGCTCGTTAATTTGGTGCTGCCTGCCTTCAATGAGTTTACCCATAAGGAACTTTCGCTGGGTATCCATAGTGATTACCGAATTTGGCTCTACAGCCTTATTGCGCTTTTAGTTACGGGTTTATTGTCAGGAAGTTACCCGGCGTTTCTGTTGTCTGGATTCAGTCCGCTTTTATTGCTCAAGAACCTTAAACTTCAGAATAGAGGGGATTTGTCGTTGCGAAAAGGGCTGGTCGTTTTTCAATTTACGATATCGGTAGTCATGATGATTGCCACCATCGTGCTGTTCCAGCAGGTTCAGTTTGCGAACAATAAAAATCTGGGTTTCAATAAAAAATTACTGCTGGTGGTGGATATCAACAGTGGTAAAGTGCGCCGTAGCGCCGAAACCATTAAAACAGAATTTAGTCGTATTCCGGGCGTCAATCAGGTGTCCGTTACGTCCAGAGTACCGGGTGAGTGGAAGGTTATTCCAACGGTTCAGGTTAAAACGCCGGAAAGCACCAATGAGCCTAAAGTTGCTTACTGGATTGGGGCCGACGAAAATTTTGCTAAAACCTTTGAGATTCAACTGCTGGCGGGTCGAAATTTTAAGGGAATGGATGATTCTACCTCCGTCATTCTCAATGAATCGGCGGCTAAGCTGCTCAATATTAAAGAAGTATCGGGTCAACAAATAGACATTCCTTCCCGAGCGATGGGCGGGAGTTATAGACCGCTGAATAAGGAAAATCAGCCCTTTCATGCACGCGTAATTGGCATTGTAAAGGATTTCCATTTTCAATCGCTTCGCGAAAAAATTGCCCCGATGGTTTTGGCCTATCAGCGAAATCCGGTACATAACATCGATTATTTTACCGCTCGAATTGAAGGCAAGGATATTCCGGCAACGTTAGCCCAAATGGCTGATGTTCTGGCTAAAATTGACCCCACACATTTGCTGGAATATCATTTTCTGGATGAACAGTTAGCACGCTTTTATGCGGAAGATCAACGGCGGGAAACGCTGCTGATCTGGGTGGCCCTGATTACAATTTTCATTGCCTGTCTGGGTCTGTTTGGTCTGGCAACCTATGCCGCTGAACAGCGCATCAAAGAAATTGGGGTGCGTAAAGTACTGGGAGCGGGAGTGATGAATCTGACGGTTCTACTCTCAAAAGATTTCCTGAAACTGGTTTTAATCGCCAATGGCATTGCCTTTCCGGTAGCCTGGTGGGCTACCAATAAATGGTTGAATGAATTTGCGTATCACATTCAGGTTGAGTGGTGGGTATTTGTGCTTGCGGGTATTCTGGCGCTAGCCATTGCTCTGACAACCGTTAGCTATCAGGCAATTAAAGCCGCTTTGGTGAATCCGGTGAAATCGTTACGATCAGAATAGGGCATGGAGCAGGGTGCACGGAGCGGGGTAGCACCTGCTCCGCGCTCCTTACCCTGCCCCGTGCCCCGCGCTCCCTGCACCCTGCTATGAAACCACCTCGCTTCGCTACCCGCCTGCTCAATTGGTTCTGCGCCCCTCACCTTCGGGAAGAGGTGCTTGGCGACCTGCACGAACGCTATGAGTTGTGGGTAGTGCAAGGAGGAGAACACAGCGCCCGACGGCGCTACTGGCGGGAGGTGTTGGCCTACGTACGACCCTCAATTATAAAACGACAAGCTAATAAGTACCCAACCCTAACCACTACAGCCATGCTACGGAATTATTTAAAAATTGCGTTTCGAACCCTGGTCAAGCACAAAGGCTACTCGTTTATCAATATTGGCGGCCTCGCCGTGGGTATGGCGGTGGCCATGCTCATTGGACTCTGGGTACATGATGAATTATCGTTCAATACGTACCATAAAAACTACAGTCGTATTGCGCAGATCATGCAAAATCAGGTGGTACATGGGGAGATTCAGACCTCTCAGTCGTTACCCTATCCATTCATTCATGAATTAACAACTAATTACAAACGTCACTTTAAACATATTGTAACAGCTACGCACCCAGGTGATTATATCCTGTCTGCTGGAAATAAGAAGCTCTCGAAAAAAGGACAATATATTGGTGCCGAGGCTCCCGAAATGTTTACGTTACACATGCTCAAGGGAACCTGGGCAGGATTACAAGACCAACATTCCATTTTACTGTCGGCATCCACGGCCAAAGCGCTGTTTGGGGAAGTCGACCCTATTGGTAAACTGGTGAAGATCAACACAGACAAAAATGTGAGCGTAACGGGTATTTACGAGGATTTACCCCAAAATACGCAACTTCATGACGCTCAGTTTCTAGCTTCCTGGGATTACTTTGTGGCGACAAATGCCTACATGAGAGAGAAGAAATGGGATAACCACGCGCTATATATTTATGTAGAGATTCAACCAAATACCGACTTCGATAAGGTTACGGCCAGTATAAAAGACTCGGAACTGAATGTGATCAAGCACCTGGAGAGCATGAAGGAAGAGGCTGCTACAAAGCCGCAAATGTGGTTGAATCCCATGTACAACTGGCATTTATACTCCGATTTTAAAAACGGAATTGTCAGTGATGGCCCTATTCAATACGTATGGCTGGTGGGCATGATTGGCTTTTTTGTTTTATTGCTGGCCTGCATCAATTTCATGAATCTCTCGACTGCCCGCTCTGAGCAACGAGCCAGAGAAGTTGGGGTTCGGAAAGCGATTGGCTCGCTTCGAATTCAATTGATTGGTCAGTTTTTTAGCGAGTCCTTTCTGGTTGTTTTTCTGGCTTTTCTGCTAGCCATTATGTTCGTTACAACCTTCTTGCCGTGGTTCAATGATCTGGCTGCCAAACAGATGAATATCCCTTGGGAGAATGGGTTCTTCTGGCTGTTTTGTCTTGGCTTTATGCTGCTGACTGGGTTGCTGGCAGGTAGTTATCCAGCTTTCTATCTAACATCCTTCCAGCCGGTTAAGGTGCTGAAAGGAGCTGGATTGGCAAAGGTGCAGCGGGGCCGTTTGGCAGGCTTACCTCGTAAAGTACTGGTTAGTACACAATTCGCGGTTTCCATTTCGCTGATCATCTGTACGTTAGTCATTTACCGCCAGATTCAGTTTGCGAAAAATCGTCCGGTTGGTTATTCGCGGGACGGCCTGTTGATGGTGCCAATGCAATCAGACGATTTTTATGGCAAAACCGACTTGTTACGTACTGAATTGAGAAATACAGGAGCCGTAACCGAAGTCGCCGAATCGCAAAGCCCGATTACGGGCGTATGGTCGTCCAATGATGGCTTTTGGTGGAAAGGTCAATCCGCTCCATCGACCGACCAATTTGCCACCTTATCCATTACGCCCGAATACGCCCAAACTGTTGGCTGGCAATTTGTAGCGGGGCGCAATTTTTCGAAGGAGTTTGCTTCTGATTCCAGTGGGTTTGTTATCAATGAAACAGCCGCTAAACGAATGGGTTTGCTGAAGCCTGTAGGCGAAACGATTCACTGGAAAAGCCAATGGATGACGAACAATATAGAAAAGCAATATCGAATAATTGGAGTGGTGAAAGACATGGTCATGGAGTCGCCATTTCAGCCGATCAAGCCCACTGTTTTTTGTATGTTTGGAAATCCCAACTGGATCAATATCAGGCTGAACCCATCCATAAGTACCAGCGATGCGTTGCCAAAAATCGAAGCGGTCTTTAAAAAGCTCATCCCATCCGCCCCCTTCGACTACAAGTTTGCGGATGATGAATATGCAGCTAAGTTTCGCACAGAAGAGCGGATAGGAAAGCTGACTTCGTTCTTCGCCATACTAGCCATTTTTATCAGTTGCCTGGGTCTGTTCGGACTGGCCTCGTACATGGCCGAGCAGCGAACCAAAGAGATTGGTGTTCGGAAAGTATTAGGGGCGTCTGTCCTGAATTTGTGGGGCATGTTATCGAAAGATTTCGTTGTGTTGGTCTGTATTGGATTCGGAATCGCAACGCCCATCGCGTACTATTTTCTCCATAACTGGCTCCAGAAATACCAATATCGAACAGAGATTTCGTGGTGGATTTTTGCCGCATCAGGTGCGGGTGCTCTGCTCATTACCTTGCTAACGGTGAGTTTCCAAAGCGTCAAAGCTGCCTTAATGAATCCGGTTAAATCGTTACGAAGTGAGTAGACTGGCGTTAATATGCCATTTGTCCACCTATTCCAGCCATTTATAGGATAAATGCCCTGTTGCCCTCCACTACTTTTGCCCAACAAAAGAGCAAGATTGGAAATGGCAAATATCCTGAAAAAAGCAGTGTCGGGCCTGCTGGAGAAAATGTTCACGCCGGCCAAAGTAATAGCCGTTCGTGCCTGGCAACCGGCTACGATGTATGAAATTGATATACATCTGCCAACCATCGATATGGCAAAATGGAATACGATAAAGCGATTAAAATGCCGGGTGGGCGAATTAGCGTACCGGGATTATACGCCTGCTTTGTGGAATGCCGAAAAAAAGGTGTGCACTATGTATATCGAGGCCGGTCATAATGGAGCCGGGGGCCGCTGGGTTCAGCAACTAAAAGAGGGCGATGAAATTCTGGTAGGTGAGGCACATGCGGCCCAATTGCCAGCTAAAGAAGGGAACGTGTTATGTCTTGCCGACGGCAGTGCACTAGGTCATTTTTTAGGGCTTAAGCAGTTGACAACTAGAGAAAACTATCCGATAGAGGCTGCTGTTTTTTTACACGATAATTATCAATTTTTGTTGAAAAAGGCCACCTGAATTTTAGCGTCGATTTTCAGAATTTGGATATCTATCCTTCTTCCCTGTTAGTATCCTGCCCTGGACAAGTTCATCAAACCAAGTTTGCCAACGATGTAGAAGGCTGGGGCATTGCATTTGATGCCAAATTGATTGATGAAAACGCGAGAATCATTTTTGAGCAGTCGTTCGCACAAGCCGCTTTACTTCAGTTGACTGATGCTGATACAAACTGGTTCTCCACGATGTTTAATCTAATTAACTCGGCTGTTCACGAGAAACAATCAATAGGTTTTCATAATCAGCTCATCCAGGCGCTGACAAACTCGTTTTTCTATAAAGCCGCCATTATTTTTCAGGCGCAGGAAAAGGAGCGGATTCAGGCCTACTCGTCACGGAATGTCGAGATTTTGAAAACGTTTCATCTGCTTGTGAAAGAGCATGTTATTGTACTTAAAAAGCCCGCTGACTATGCGTCGAAAATGAATATTACGGTGAGCTATCTGAATGATACGGTAAAGTCGTTAACGGGCTTTTCCTCAACCTACTTTATACAGCAAGAGGTTGTTCGTAAAGCGCAGCGATTATTAGTGTACACGACGAAAAGTGTTAAAGAAATAGCTTTTCAATTGGGCTACGAAGATTATAAGTATTTTATCAGACTGTTTGGGAAAACAATAGGGACATCGCCCGCTGATTTTAGACGGAAAAATACCGCATAATGGCGATTCAACCCATTTTTTAACCAGTTCACCCCATTTCCTCCTCTCGCTTGTTTGCGTCCCCTAGTTTTGGTCAAAAAATCAACCAAACCTATGCGGGACGTTCAACTTATTCGGCGCTATGAGCTTTATTTCGTACTAAGCGCAGCGGTTGTTTATGTCATTCGTCGATTGATCAGAGAAGTGGATCGAATTGATTATATGGTAGAAATGGCCCTGCGTCATCGGGTTCCTTCGTCGGTTGTCTGGCGAAATCTTAACCTGTACGACCACACGCTGAACAACAATGTTCCGTTGATTGCAGGCGTCTGTTTATTAGTAGGTGCCTGGTATGTGTTTCATAATCTGGCGTACCCGCTCATTAACGATCGCACCAATGACCAACAAGCGATTATCTATCTGGTAATTGCTGGTTTGTTGCTACTGGCGAGTACGTTTATTTACTATTATTTCAAGTTACAGGTTCGTTTTCAGCAAGATGGCGTTGGCGATATCATCGGCCTGAAGGTGTATTCGCTGTTTCGCAAGAGGACAGTTTTGGCTGAGGCAATTGGATTCGGTATTGTGTTTGGCATGTACGAAATCGGATTTCAGTATTATCAGTATCTGGTTCGCAAAATTGGGCAGGAGTCAGAATCGCATTTCCGCACTGTCAGCTACCTGTTAGCTTCTGGGCTGAGTGTACTGGTGCTTAACATGGCGTTTCGGGGAGATGATCCCGGAGTTTTATGGCAGCGAGGTACCCGGAGTGCGTTACTGTTTTCAGGAATAACCATTCAAATTCTCTTCCTTCAGGCGTTTTTTTATTCGCACATCCTGCCGCTTCTAAGGGCTTCCTCAACTTCCGAAATATTTAGGGCCGGTCGTATTGCTACCTATATGCTAGTAGTCATGCCGTTTCTAAAGTCTTCAACAACGGAAGTAGCGCTGGCCAGTCGAATTGCTACTTTTCTGCTGTTGATTATTGTTGCCAACATGATTTTGTGGGGAGCCAGTACAGGCTTTCACTACGACAATCGCGACCCAATTCTGCTCATGTTCATTGTGCTGACGGGGGCTGTTTCGATTGCGTTTCTGCGGCAGGCGTTGCAAAAAGAAAAAATTGTACTCCAGACGCAGGTATCGGCCAAATCGGCTGAGTTATCGAGCCTTCAGGCACAGATTAATCCGCACTTTCTGTTTAATGCCCTGAACAGTTTATACGCTACAGCACTAAAAGAAAACAGCGAAAAAACAGCGGATGGTATCCAGAAACTGGGCGACATGATGCGGTTCATGTTGCAGGAAAACAACCGCGACCGGATTCCGCTCGACAAAGAGATCGAATACCTACGAAACTACATCGAAATTCAACGAATGCGCATTGACGAAACGCATCCGATCGAAGTTCGGGTAAATATTCAGGAGCCGAGCCACCCCATTTACCTGGCCCCCATGATGCTGACGCCCTTTGTAGAAAATGCATTCAAACATGGCATCAGCCTCCGGCACCCGTCCTGGATTTACATCACGCTGACTCTGGACGACACCCGGCTGTATTTCAAAGTACACAACTCCCGACACAGCAATCAGAACGAATCCGCCGATCGGCACGATCCCGAAGAAAATCAAGGGGGAGTTGGTCTGGAAAACGTTCGAAAACGATTGGCCTTGATTTATCCCGGTCGCCACCAGCTAGATATTCAGCAATCGGAGCAGGATTATTTTGTATCGCTGACACTGGTTTATTGGTAACAGTAATACGCTGTGGCTACCGTGGTGTCAGGTTCTTCAACCTGACACCACCACTACTATCAGAAATTCAACAACATTCACTCCTTCATCCATGAAATACATCATCACAATCCTTCTTTTACTTTGGCTTATTCCAGTTGTATTCGGGCAAGCACAAACACCGGATCTCGTTCAGAAAATTCAGCAAATCGAAGCGGGGCTAATGCCACCTGTACAATTAATCGGAGAAAATCCTGTTCGTTATACAATTGCCGACCGGATGCGGGTACACCATGTGCCTGCGGTGAGTATTGCCGTCGTGAATAACGGTAAACTGGAATGGGCGAAAGCGTACGGCTATCTGAGCAGCGATAGCTTGCAAAAAGCTACTATCCAAACGCTGTTTCAGGCGGCTTCGATTAGCAAACCGATATCGGCGCTGGGAGCGCTTAAGCTGGTTGAACAGGGTAAGCTACGTCTGGATACCGATATTAACCAATACCTCAAAAACTGGAAACTACCTGTGTCGCGATTTACGGAGCAGAAACCCGTTACATTACGTGGGCTGTTGTCGCACACCGCCGGACTGACGGTTCACGGATTTGGGGGCTATGCGCCGGGAAAAGAGATTCCCTCCGTGGTTCAGATTCTGACGGGCGAAAAACCAGCTAATTCGCCCGCCGTTGTTTCAGATACTATTCCCGGCGTTCGCTGGCGATACTCGGGCGGGGGTTATGTCGTTATGCAACAGGTAGTTGCGGACGTGACGGGCGAAACATTTCCGACCTTCATGCAGAAAAACGTACTGGCACCCATCGGGATGACTCAAAGCACGTACGAGCAGCCACTGCCCGAAGACCGAAAAGCCAAGGCCAGTGTCGCTCATTTCGGGAACGGCAAGCAAATTCCCGGCAACTGGCACATCTATCCCGAAATGGCTCCAGCCGGACTTTGGACAACGCCTTCAGATTTAGCCCGCTATATTATCGAAATCCAACAGTCGTTGCAGGGAAAAGCGAACCATGTCCTATCGGCACAAATGACGCAATTGATGCTGACCAAAGAACTGGGGGCTCATGGTTTAGGGCCTGAAGTAAAGGGCGAAGGCGAGGGACTGGTTTTTAGTCATGGCGGTAGTAATGCAGGCTACAAATGCTTTCTGTATGGGTTTGCCAAAACGGGCCAGGGCGTTGTTATTATGACCAATTCGGATAGTGGTATGGACTTGATTTTTGAGCTGATGCGCAGCGTAGCCAACGCGTATGGCTGGTCTGACTTTAAGCCTGTTATGCGAAAGCTGACTCGGCTATCCCAACAGAAGCTGGAAGCTATGGCTGGAAAATATGGTATAAAAGGGTATCCAAAGCTATTCCTTCAGTTGTCGGTAGCGGACAATGCCTTACGGGTAAAACAGCTGTGGAACAATGTTGAATTTACGCTACAACCCGAATCAGACCTTAATTTTTTTGCCAAAGACGATGGCGGTTCGGTTAACTTTGAAATCGCTGCGGATGGTGCCATTACGGGCCTGGTTGCCTGGGGCCGCGAACACTGGACGAAAGTAAATGAATCTGCCAAGCAATGACCCTGACCGCAATTGCCATCGACGATGAACCTCAGGCACTGGAAGTCATCAAACTCCATGCCGCCAAAGTCCCGTTTCTGGAATTGAAAGCCAGTTTTACCGATGCGTTCGAAGCCATTTCGTGGTTGCAGACGAACCGGGTCGACCTGCTGTTTCTGGATATCAAAATGCCGGATATTTCGGGAGTAGACGTGGTGAAATCCCTGCACAAAGTGCCGATGGTTGTTTTCACCACGGCTTATTCGGATTTTGCTGTGCAGGGGTTTGAACTGGATGCGATCGATTATCTGCTGAAACCATTTTCGTTAGTCCGCTTTCTGAAAGCCTGTACAAAAGCATTGGATATACAGAACTTACGCACTGATAAAGCCTCCGAGTTTTTATTTGTGAAGACGGGTTACGAAGAAGAAAAAGTACTTCTCGACGATATTTTGTACATCGAAGCCGAGGGTAATTATCTGACTTTTATGCTGAAAAATCGGAAACTCCTCAGTCGGCAAACGATGACCGACTTACTCCAAACCTTACCCACCAACCGTTTCGTTCGGGTGCATCGTTCTTACTGCGTCGCTGTTGCTAAAATAGAAAAAATGGCCCGTCAGGAAATTACAGTAGGCGGACAGGCCATTCCCATTGGGGCATCGTACGAAGAGGCACTGGTAACGATACGATCTCGATTGATTGAAAAATAGACTGTGGAATCGTGTCAGAGTGAATTTTGCAAAGCCCGTTTGGCATCGGCGTTTTGAGGATCGAGCTGAAGCGCCCTCTGGTAGCATGCCTTCGCCCTGACCGTGTCATTATTGGCTTTATAGGCGTTTCCTTGCAGGTAGGCAATGGTTGAGGCTTGTGGATAACGTTCTGCCAATTGATTTGCCAGGGTAAGTGCGTCGGAGGATTTTCCAAGATTGAGCGTTTGCTGGATCGCATTCCCCCAATCGTTGACGGTAAATTTAGATTCGTCAATCAACTGCCTGTAAGTTGGGTAGCTACGCAAGTAGTAAAACGCGGATAGATTCTCGCACCAGGCGGGTTCGTGTTGCAAAGCCTCCTGAATAACCGAAAGGGCTTTTTCATCCTGATTCGACAGAATATAAGCCGCAGCAAGCTTGTTATAAATACCATACCACCCCTTTACCAATGTATCGGCCCGTTGCAATAATGACAAGCCACGCTCCCGATTTCCCATACGAAGCTGGGTGATGGCCTGGTTTAAAAAAGGTCGTCCGTTATGATAATTGAGCAGTCGTTGGAGATCATCAAAGGGAGTGTAGGAGTGATCAACCCGAAGATCGATTTGATTGAACCACTCTTCCCGGCTTCCTTTTACGACGAGCGCAGCCGATTGCTTACCATTTATCTGACCACCAGCTTTTTGACCGGCCATAAGGCTGGCAAGCAACCGTTGGGCAAGCGTTCCGGTTGCTTGCTCATAAGTACTGGCCATTTGATTTAAGACGCTGTCGGCCAGTTGGTTCCCCATAACCACATAGCCCTTGCCAAGCCGGTGGGCCGCTTTTCCTTTCATGTAGGTTAGCGAGTGGCCCGTAAATGCATACACATTTCCCTGTTTATCCACGACCGATACTTGCCGATAATCGGATTGGGTGTCTGTTTGACGGGTGAAATCGATGGCTTCCTGAGGTGATTTTCCCTGACTTAATAGCTTTAACCCATTGATGCCATAGTCGGGAAGGGTTTCGGCGATGACAGAAATGGCCCCTACACCGGGCTGGATATAAATTGTTGAATTACCTACGTAAATGTTATTTGTTGCTACGGCAATACCCCACTGCTGAGCTTGAGCGTCATAGGCAGTAATCGAAAACGTACTGTTAAACAGCCGTTCGGTTAATAGACTTGGCAGGTTTTGTGCAGAACCATCCGGCGGAAAGAGCGCGTAAAAACAAGCGACGAAGAGCAGGTGAATTCGTAAACGGGACGGGCAAAATCGTTTCAAAAAAGCCATTTTGAGTGGTTAAGCAGATCATTGTCCGCTGATTTTCATGGTCGATATGATTGAATTATGCTTTCTTGGCTTACTATCAAAACTCATATCTAATCCCGATAATCATATGGGACGGTTCTATTAAGTAGAGATGAAACATTCCTGAAAACGTTGCATAAAAAGCAGAGAGTTATAAATCGCCACGTTACGGCTTGATTGTAAGCCCCGATTGATCGGCAATCAGGCCCTGAACGCCCCAGCCACCAAAATTTTCGGAGACCGCAATCCAGAGTTCGTTTGGCCCTTTCTTCAGGTCCAGAAAAATCGCATCATAATACCCAACAGTGCCCAGAAATCGGTAGTCGCGAGACAGAAATTCATCGTGACCGGCATACACCAACCGCTCGTTAACGTATACATTGACACGGTCACTGAAACCAAGGTCCAGCTTCTTGATCTGCGATTTATCCGATATGATTGTCAGTTTGACAAAGACTGTATTGGCTTCCTCGCTGCGTTTGCGAATTCTGGATACATTCAGTTTGCCCGAGTTTTCGGCGGTTAAGTCGCTCCACGTCAGGCGGCTGGCTAGTGCTTTAGGAAGGATATAATTGGCTTGTAGCAGCTTTTCGTCGAACGTGCTGGAGACCTGCCAGTTCAGGAGTGTACCTGGTTGCGGAGCGGCTTCAGGTTTGAATTTACCTACCATCGGTGGATTATCGGTTTTGGTATACTGAAAATTGGCAAACCGAGTCGTAACTGGCGCTCCGTTTTCGAGGCTGATCCGTCCGGCTTTTGGCTCACGTTTTAGTTGATGAATCACCAGCGAGGGTTCCGTCGATTGGCCAATGTAGACTTCTGCCTGACTCCCCCGAACAACCAGTTTAATGTGGACCCATTCATTCATAGGGTAGTTTACGGTTGTCGAATAGCCGTCGCCATAATAAAATTGCCAGGAATCCTGCCCATGAAAAACCGGGATGTATTGGATCGCATCGGGATTGCCTACCCGGTGAGGCCGAAGATATATGTGTTCGAACTCATCTTTGTCCTGTATGCGAAATCCGAATCCGGGGAAGTCACGATCAGGTGATAGCGTGATATCGAACTCAATAATCCCATTTTTAAATGTGTTGTCTTTCAGCGTAATCCGCCCATCCGTTAGCCGAATGCCGTCTTTACCCTGAAACGTCTCTTTCGTGACTTTGCCTTCATACGTCCAGTAAGCCGGATCAAATGGAACAGTGGTTTGGGCAATTGACTGACTGATAGTGAGTATCAATAAAGAAATTAGCAAGGCTTTCATTGTTAATTAATAGTCGATTAGCTGTTTTTTATGAATGAGTGTGGTGTCGGTTTTCGAAACCGACACAGTGAGGTTTCTCAAAACCTACTCTTTTCGTGGTGTCAGATGTTCACATCTGACACCACGAAAAGAGTAGGTTTATTTACTTAGCGCGGGTTACCTTAAAGTTGGCGAAATACCCTTCTGGGGTGTTACCCAACCAAAGACCCACCGACCCTTTTGAACTGCCCCGAGCCAGATTTTTGATTTGATACACTTGTTTACCGTCGACAAAAACGGTAGCCATTGGCCCTTTCACATCGACTTTGACGTGAAACCATTGCTGTGGTTTACAGATAGGAGCGCCCTGATAAACAGCAGCCTGATAGTCGGGCCAGTTGACAAGGCCGTTGTTGATGGGCATGTACTGCATCGCTCCCGACTGTCCCGACATGAACGGTCGGAAGTAAAAACACTCGTAACGCGGTTCATTGCCGACTTTGTTAAAGTGAAAAAGCAAACCCAGAAAGGAAATCGTCGACTTCGGCAGGGGAGTTGCAATGTCAAGCTCGATGCTTCCATCCGAAAATGTATAGTCATTGAGATAAGCGATGAAAGCTCCTGTAGCGGTCTCTTTCTCGCGAATGAGTTTGATGGCGGGTTTGCCCAGGTAATTTTCTCGGGTGTATTTACTACTAAAGGTCCATTGTTTGGGCGAAAAGTCGCCGTAATTCTCGACCGACTGGGCAATAGATTTCAGCGTGATCAAGCTGATAACTGACGTAAATAACAGGGTTTTCATGCGTAACAGGGTTTATTTGATAAAGGGAACGATGGGTTCCCAAACCGCCGGGAAGTTGCAGTAGAGGATAACATGCCCACAACCGGGAATTATGGACAGCGTGCCATGCTGAAACAAACGAGCCGTTTCGACAACTTTTTCGGTTTTGAAATACGGGTCTTTATCGCCCGCCATGACCAGAACTGGGCAGTTGACTTGCCGCAATGCGTCGTCCGTTATGAATGTGGGTTGATTCCACAAAACATCCAGTTTGTCCAGAAATTCGCTCCATCGCTCCGGGTTGGGCATAATTGCTTTTCTACCTTTTACGAAGTCGGGCGCCATTTTGTCGAGCCGATCAGCCGTCATTTTTCCTTCTGCCTCGTTGCTCAACACCCGATCAGTAGGGCGTCGGGGTGAGCCAATCGCGATGAATTTTCGAACCAGCTCTGGATGGGTAGCGGTAAGGTTATAACCCGTTATGCCGCCGTCGCTGAATCCAAGTACGAGCACGCTATCTTGGGTAATACTTCTAATGACGGCATACGCATCGTTGGCGAGCTGCTGATACGAAAAGACCTTAGTCCCAATCTCCGATTTGCCATGTCCCCGTGTACCGATGGCAATAACCTGGTGCGTTTGGGCTAGTTTTGGAATTAAAAATTCGTATTCATCGATATACCCGAACAACCCGCCATGCAGGAGCACAATGGGTTTACCTTTTCCGTAAAGCTCATAGTAGATTTTAGCATCGCCGACGTTGTAGTAATGGCCGGCCAGCGGATTGTTGCCATAAGGAACGTTGGATTGTGCATGAACGAAATGAGTCAGAATCAGGAGTAAAAAAGCTGGAATGGCTGACCGTTTTTTCATCGTTTGTTTGAGTACATTTGGTTGATCGATCGCGAACGGAAACAAACTTGCGAAGTCGATCAAACAAGCACTATTCAACCGTGTTCAACTTCTGTTCAAGTTTATACAAGCAGCTAACTGGCTGACGGATAGGTTTATGATTGCTCAACAGGAAGATAAAGAACTCGCCCGCTGTCGTCGGTTAATTGAAGAAAAAGTAGGCTGGGGGAGAAGCGATAACTGGTCGACTCAGGACTTTGAGCGATTGGGTGAACTGATTGCCGATGAAACGGGGATCTCGCTGAGCGTGACGACTCTCAAGCGGGTATGGGGGCGTGTTCGGTACGATTCGGCACCCACTGCCACGACCCTTAATGCGCTGGTTCAGTTTATCAACTATGAGAGTTGGTCGCGTTTTAAAGACGTTTCGATCCATGACGCGCCACAGGATGCACAGGTATTTCAGTCGCCTGTTAGCCTGACCGAACATACTGACGAACGTGTAATGCCAATAGCTAAATCAGCAGATAAAACACGTCGTTTATCAGGTAAAGGGTGGTGGATTGGCGCTGGATTGCTTGTTGGTTTACCGGGCGTTCTCGCGTTTTTTCTAAATAATACTACTCCTAAACCACTCTCCCCCAAAGACTTTTCATTCAGTAGTCAACCAGTGACGAAAGGGCTTCCCAATTCGGTCGTTTTTCATTACGATGCCACTGCTTCGCCCACCGATTCGGTATTTATTCAGCAATCGTGGGACCCTCGTCGGCGCGATCTGGTGCCGAAAAATGGTCATGAATACACGTCTATTTATTACGCACCCGGCTACTATCGGGCCAAGTTGGTGATCGGGAAGCAGATCGTTCAGCAGCATAATCTGTTGATTCCATCGGATGGCTGGCACGTGGCCGTTTTGTGGACACCGGTTCCGATCTATTTTAAACCCGATGACGTGACTCGAAAAGGAGTCTTGGGTTTGTCGGTTGAGGATATGAAAAAACGTAATATTCCGGTGCAACCCCAGCCTCCAACGGTACTCTATCGATATGTGCGAGAATTTGAGCAGCTTAATGCCAAAAATTTTGTATTCGAGACGCGGGTCAGAAATGATTTTGAAAAAGGCTCCTCGGCTTGTCAGTATATTCGGATAATGGTTCTGTGTAAGAACCAATATTTCTCGATTCCATTGTCGGCAAAAGGCTGCATTGGCAATCTGAATCTGTACCTGGCTGGTCATGAGGCAGAAGCCAAAACGACCGATTTATCTAATTTCGGAGCTGATTTGTCGAAGTGGGTAGACGTTCGGTGTGAAGTCAGAAACAAACGTATACAGCTCTTTGTAGGTGGTAAAAAAGCCTATGAAGCCATAGCGCCCAATGCCTTTACCGATATTGTAGGCGTCAGCTACGAATTTGAAGGCACCGGCTCCGTTGATTATGTTCGTTTTAAACGACTGGACGGAACGACCGCCTTTGAGGATAATTTTGATTCGTTGTAATGGCGCGGACGTTCGCGCTATCGATAAACCATATGAAAGCCATTCTCTGCCGCTCCTACGGCCTGCCCGATACCCTTACGCTGGAAGACATACCTTCGCCAGTGCCTGGCCCCGGCGAAGTGTTGATCGAAACCAAAGCCTGTAGCCTGAATTTCCCAGATACTCTGACGATACGTAATATGTATCAGTTCAAGCCCCCGCTGCCGTTTTCGCCGGGGAGTGAGTCGTCGGGTATTGTGAAGCAGGTAGGCGAGGGTGTCAAACACGTCAAACCTGGCGATCGTGTTTTCACATTTGGCTCGCATGGTGGATTGGCCGAAGAACGCCTTTCCGACGCCCGAACTACTATTCCGTTGCCGGATGGTATGGATTTCATTACCGGCGCATCGACCATGTATGCTTATGGAACATCGTATCACGCGCTGAAAGATCGTGGGCAACTTCAACCCGTCGAGACGCTTTTAGTGTTGGGCGCTGCCGGGGGCGTAGGGTTGGCTGCGGTAGAATTAGGGGCGCTGCTGGGGGCCACGGTTATCGCGGCAGCGTCGTCCGATGAAAAACTGGCAGTCTGCAAAGAGAAAGGAGCGACCTACATGATTAACTACACCAAAGAAGACCTTCGCGAACGGATTAAAGACATCACGCAGGGAAAAGGCGTCGATGTGATTTACGATCCTGTGGGCGACAAGTGGGCTGAACCCGCCATCCGGTCATTGGCCTGGCGTGGACGGTATTTGGTTGTCGGTTTTGCAGGTGGTGAAATTCCCCGGATTCCCCTGAATCTGGCTTTGCTGAAAGGAAGCTCGTTGGTGGGGGTTTTCTGGGGTATGTTTACGCAGAAAGAGGCCGCTTTGAGTCGTCAAAACATGCAGGACATCGCCACCTGGGCCATGGAGGGCAAAATCTCGCCGTATATATCTCGTCACTATTCATTGGCCGAAGCTCCGCAGGCACTGGCTGATATGATGGAACGAAAGGTGATTGGCAAAGCCGTTGTTGTCCTCTAAAACATTCTCTGGTTAGCTCATGTTGAATAGGACGCTGATTTTTATGATCCATATGATTTAATCGCTTCGCGTTTTTTGTCATTCCGACGCCAGGAGGAATCTCAAGTTCCGTATTAATCAAGCTTGACCGGGCAGCCGGAGCGGATTCCTCCTGGCGTCGGAATGACAAAAAAATAACTAATCATTAAAATCAGCGGTCTAAAATGGTAAGATACTAACGCATGGGTAAAGTTTTACGGGGCAGCTGGCTACTGCTTATCCTGCTGATCGGGAGTCACTTCGATGGTTATGGGCAGGGGCTTAGCTTTCTGGGCATTCCGCTAGATACCCTACTGAAAACCAAGATACCCCGAGTTGATCGGAATTATATAACAACCTACTACAGACAACTTCATCTATATGGGGTCAGTGATCGACAGGATTACACCTTGCGAGTGGTTGGGTCGCCTACTACATTAGTTTATAGGCCCAATTTAGCCTGGACGCTTGGGCCTGGAATCAACTACAAATGGTTCGGAACGGAAATAACGGTTAAACTCCCCCTCTTCGGTTACAACAACGATCTGCGAGGAAAAACAAAGCCGTTTGGGCTAACCATCAACTTAAATAATCGGCGGTTCTGGTTATCGACCCAGTACCAGTTTTATCGGGGTTTTTATATCAGCAATCCCGACATCCTACAGTCGAACTGGTTTGATCATCATTCGTCCTACCCATATCGTGACGACCTTCGGAGTCAGACCGTTTCGAGTCGGTTATTGTATCAGGCTAACCCTCTTCAGCTGTCCACACCAGCCACGCTACTCCAGCGGGAAGAACAACGAAAAGGGGCAGGCTCCTGGAATATTGGAGCATCGCTTGTCTACCAACTTATTCGAGCCGACTCATCGGTAGTGCCCACTGCGCTGAAAGACGATTTTCGGCCGGAATCTCGTTTGTTAAACTTAAAATCGCTGACTGCTGGTATCGATTTGGGTTATAGCCAGACCGTCGTTTTTCGGAAACATTACTTTGTCAGCGCTACCGTACGACCGGGCTTGACGATTATGATCCAACAAACCAGTAACGAGCTAACGGGTATCGAAAGTCGAGTACAATTGGGATGGGAGGGAATCGCATCCGCAACCATTGGCTATAGTTCGAGCAGCTTTTATGGCGGTTTATACGGATCAACGATGTTGATGAATCGTACATTTTCATCGGGATTGATCAACACCAATATGGGCTATCTACGGCTGGTTTTTGGCAAGCGAATCCGCTATCAGCCCAAAGGTATAATCAAGCAGGTTCCGGGTTTGTAACCGTTCCGGCTTTGTTGCGATTAAATTGGATTTAGAGAGCCTATTATCCTGTTGTCGTTCTTATTTAACCAGTCGATACACCTGCCGAGTCGCTCCGTTCTGTAGTCGTAGCCAATAAGTACCCGAAGCACTGGAGGGCAAACTCAGCTCACTCAACACACCCGACTGCTCAACCGAGTGAATAATTTTGCCACTAGCCTCGATGAGCTCATAGCGGTCGAAGGCCTGGGGTGGCTCTAGGCGTAGTACGCCATTGGTGGGGACAGGGTTGGGAAACAGGACGGGAGTCTGGTCGTTGGAGCGAATGGCAATGAGGGCACTCAGGGTTTTGGTACCGTCGAAGTCGGTTTGCACAAATCGGTAATAGCTCAGTCCGGGCAGGGGAGCTGTATCCAGGAAGGAATAGGTCAGGGGCTGGTGAGCGTTACCGTCTGTGGCCTGGGAAGCGACTTCTCCGATGGCTTCGAGGCTGGTGGGGTTGTCTCCTCTGAGGATGGTGAATCCGGCATTGTCGATTTCCTGAGCGGTTTTCCATTCAAGCAGGTTGCCAAGTGGCGTATTTCTTCCATTGAAGTAGAGCAGGTTTACCGACATAGGGTTGTTGATTGGAGTGACTGTGGCAGACGCGGTAGCCGAGCAGGCTCCGGTAGTGGCAGTCACGGAGTAGGTGCCAGGGGCCGTGGTGGAGATGATAGAGGTGGTTTCTCCATTACTCCAGCTATAGGAGGTAGCACCTGCTGCTGCGGAAAGGGTGGCACTTTGTCCCTGGGTAATGGTGAGGCTTGGCATGGCCGTGATGGCAGTGGTCAGGTTGCTGGTCATCACCCGGTTACCACTGCCCGTGAGGGCCACAGCCACAAACTGGCAATTGGCATAGGTCACTGAATACCAGTCATTATTGGTGGCCGGGGCTTGACTGGTCCAGGTAATGCCATCAGGGGAGGTCATCACCCGGTTGCCACTGCCTGTATTGGCCACCGCTACAAATAGGCCATTGCCGTAGGTAACCGACTGCCAGCTATTATCGGTGGCCGAGGATCGACTGGTCCAGGTGATGCCATCAGTAGAGGTCATCACCCGATTGCCAGTACCCGAGCCGGCCACGGCCACAAATAAACCGTTGCCGTAGGTGACCCCATACCATTGATTATCGCTAGCTGAAGTTCGGCTAGTCCAGGTGATGCCATCGGGGGAGGTCATTACTCGGTTACCACTGCCCGTAATGGCCGTAGCCACAAACAGGCCATTGCCATAGGTGACCGATGTCCAGACATTACTGGCGGCTGAAGTTCGGCTGGTCCAGGTAATGCCATCGGGGGAGGTCATCACACTACCTTCACTCGCCACGGCCACAAATAAACCATTACCGTAGGTGAGTGAATTCCAGTGATTAGTGTTACCTGAAGTTTGGCTGGTCCAGGTAATGCCATCAGGCGAGGTCATCACACTACCATTGTAACCCACAGCCACAAATAAACCATTGCCGTAGGCGACTTCACTCCAGTTGCTATTGCTGGCTGCAGTTTGGCTGGTCCAGGTAATGCCATCAGGCGAGGTCATCACCTGGTTGCCACTGCCTGTAAAGGACACTGCTACAAACAGGCCATTGCCATAGGTCACCGATGACCATTGATTATTGTTGACTGAAGTTTGGCTAGTCCAGGTAGTGCCCTGGGCCAATGCCTGCTGGTGAAACAGGGCTAATAATAGTCCCAGCAGAAGAACCAGGGGGCGAAGTTGGCGGCTGGTGATAGGGCGATAGGCATTCATAGTTGGTAAATAGTGTTTAGACATAGATGTTGGTCGATTGGAGTTGGGAGTATATACCTCGATAGAATAAGCTCAAGAAACGTTTCGTACTGTCCAAGGCACCCTTCAGAGACGGCCTTTACTGCCATCTGATTTGAAATGTCAGTCCGGCTTATTTAAAATTTATTGATTATCTCATCATATTATAGAAATATGGATAGTAATTGAGATGTTCTTTGACGAGTAATGTATTAAATAGTCACGAGCATATATGTCCATAAAAGGATTACGTGTATCGCATTTGACCCACTTTAACGTACCGATCTGTGGTAGAAAGAGGATTTAGGGGAACTGGCAGACTAAAACTCTCCCGTTATAGACATTAGTTGTCATTTCATTTAACCCTAAAATCATTGAAGCCTACATAACTCGAACACTAAACCTGTAAGCGTCAGAACGGCCGAGCCGTCGTTGCAGCTGTAAGAAATCAACTTATCAAGCCGTATCAGCTAATGATTTGGCATAAAAATAGCTCTATGATCAAGTGTAGACTTAACTAATGAAGAAGTTACCCATTGTGGAATTTGGCTTGATTGGAACTGTGATTACCGCTATTTCGGGGACATTGTCTGAATTATTTATTGGGCCAAATGGTCATTTCTTATGCAGACCGCGATTCGCTGGGCGTTGTGTATCATAGGGATCGAAATCCTTTTTTTAGTGGCTTTTCGGGCTGGACTTTTGGCTATTGTTCCGCCTTTAGCCGCTTCCTGTATCTTATTGGCTGCCAATCCGCAGGGAATGTTTGCGCGGCCTGGAACTGTACTGACTGCCTATATAGTGGTGGGACACTTGGGGTTGATAAATAGTGTTTTTTGGGGTAATGATCTGTTTTGTCTGTTTGTGATGACGTTGCTTGTAGTCGGAATCATGGCAGCTGTTCCCTGTATTCATCCCCCAGCGGTGGCCTTGTTATTTCATTTGGCTAATTCTCCTCACCCTTTTCAGTCTTATTTAGTTACTTTGTGTCTGATGGTCGGCTTGTTAGCATTACACCTGGCTGGCCAATGGTTTATAAAGCAATTATTTCGAACAGCCCCAGCAATACCCAGACCACAGGTGGCTACAAACTTCTTCGAAACAGTAAGGTAAACGAAACGTTACGTTTCAGTATGGATAATCAAGCTCCCATAGAGGGCAATAATACTGCCCTGTTTAATCCGCTATTCAATTACCTGCGTCTGTTTAGGGCTATTCCATTGGCCGATGCCGAGGTGATTCAACAGGAGTTGGGGTATCGCAGCGTAGCGGAAGGAGATTATCTGCTTAAAGAGGGAGCGGTGGCGACGAATCTGTTTTTTATTTGTGATGGCGTTGTTCGTATCGTCACTCAGAATGAACAGGGGCGTGAACTAACGCATTATTTCCTGAAAGAAAACCAACTGGTTACCATTCTCGATAGTTTTAACCGGGCTGTTCCGGCTAACGAAAGCATTCTGGCAGCTTGCCCCACTCAGGTGATTGTGCTGCCCAAACGCAGTTTATTGAGTCTCTACGAGCGCTTTCCTTATCTGAAAGAATTGATTGAAAAACTGACCCAGCAAACACTCCTCTACAAAATTCAAATCCGGAATGCCTATTTAGGTGAAGATGCCATGACGCGTTACCAACAGTTTTTGATTCGTCAGCCAGAGATTGCCTTACGGGTATCTTTGCAAAGTATTGCCTCCTATTTAGGAATCACGCAGCAATCGCTGAGCCGAATTAGGAGGAATAGTCTATAAAAATGGAAGCGGATAGGTTTGACTATAAATAATTCTTAATCGTGGGTAGGCTAAGGATAGTTTATGCTTATGATTAGCAAATAAATTTGTTTTCGTTTTGCTCAATTCAACAGAAATGGACATAATTGAAATACTCGCAAAGTGGCTCTTCTGGCTTTTTGAGGCAATAGGAGTAAATCTAATCCTAAAAAAAATTGCCGAAGCCTTTGACAAAAAGAAAGGGGACAATACCAATCTAGATAATAATTCACTTATTAGCCCCAAAAGCACGAACTGAGACACCATCCGTTTTTACCATTTGGTAAATGACAGCTTCGTTTGCTGACGGAACTTTGCTTCGTCAATAAGCAAATGAATCAAGTTATGAATCAGCAAACAGTAAACGGTGTTTTAGGCGGGAAACGAATCATTCTGCTCGGAGGAAGTTCAGGCATTGGATTGGCCACAGCCAAAGCCGCAGCCGCCGAAGGAGCAAAAGTCGTTATCGTTTCCAGTAATCAACAACGTATCGATCAGGCTCTTACCGAACTACCTACAGGTAGCGAAGGCTATCAGGTCGATTTAACGAACGAGAACCGGATAGCCAGTTTTTTCAATCAGATTGGTGAATTTGACCACTTGGTGTATACGGCCGGAGAAGGAATTAAGCTAAGTAACCTTGCAGATACACAGCTCGACGAGGCCCGAACGTACTTTAATATACGGTATTGGGGTGCCTTTCTGGCGGTCAAATACGGCTATCCGCATATGAGCCAGGCCGGTTCCATTGTGCTCACCAGCGGTATTGCTAGTCAACGACCCAATGCAGGCTGGTCGTTGGGAGCCAGCATCTGTGCGGCCATGGAAGGCTTCACGCGAGCAATGGCGATGGAGCTTGCCCCCGTGCGAGTGAATGCCGTTTCACCGGGAGTTGTGAAAACCAATCTTTGGGCGGGTATGTCAGAGGCCGACCGGGAGGGTATGTACTCCCAGATTGGCAATTCGCTGCCCGTTAAGCGCGTGGGTGAAGCCGAAGATATTGCACAAACCTATCTGTATTTATTGCGTCAGCCGTTCAGCACAGGCCAGATCATTACGGTCGATGGCGGAGCGGTGTTGGTTTAGGAAATAGTTTGACATTGACCTTTATTTTTTGTCATTCCGACGCCAGGAGGAATCTCGAAGTCGTGTATTAGTCAAGCTTGACCGGGTCGCCGGAGCGGATTCCTCCTGACGTCGGAATGACAAAAAATGAGTGGCAAATTTCAAAGAAAATAGCAGGTCTACTTTTTCGTAGGTCTGGCGCTCATGTAGAAAGTCAACTTACCGCCTTTCATAATATCCGAATGCGTAATGACGGGTTGCGTCAGTTCCTTGCCATTCAAAAGCACCTTTTGTACATACACATTTTTGTCGCCCTGATTAACCGTTTCTACCATAAATGTCTGACCGTTTTCAAGGTTCAGGCGGGCACTTTTAACCGAAGGACTCCCCAATGAGTACGCTTCTGAACCAGGCGCAACGGGATAAAATCCCATCGACGAAAACATGTACCAGGCACTCATCTGACCGCAGTCGTCGTTGCCGCCCAGCCCGTCGGGTGTCGATTTGTACTGCATGTTGAGGATCATACGAACACGCTCCTGGGTTTTCCAGGGCTGACCTGCCCAGTTGTACAGATAGGCAATATGGTGCGCCGGTTCGTTGCCGTGAATGTACCCACCAATGATTCCTTCGCGGGTAATGTCTTCGGTTTCGGCAAAAAACTCGTCGGGTAAATGCATCGAGAAAAGTGTATCGAGTCGGGCAGTAAATTTCTTGGGACCACCCATTGCCTGCATCAAAGCGACTGGATCTTGTGGGACGAAAAAGCTGAAATTCCAGGAGTTGCCTTCGATAAAGCCCTGACCTTCGGTTTTATACACGTCGAATTCTTTTTTGAACGACCCATCAGCCAACCGGGGACGCATGAACCCAATGGATGTATCATAGACGTTTTTCCAGTTTTCGGAGCGTTTCAGGTAGGTAGCATACACATCGGGTCGGTTCAGTTTCCTGGCGAGTTGGGCAATGCACCAGTCGTCGTATGCGTATTCCAGCGTGTTCGATACGGAGGTTCTATTGGATGTTGAGGGAATAAAACCTTTATCGATATAGTCGCCAATCCCTTCATAGTCACGATGATTGGAGGTGGCAATACAAGCGTCTAATGCTTTCTGAGCATCGCCTTTATAAACACCTTTAATGATAGCATCGGCCAGTACCGATACACTGTGATAGCCACTCATACACCAGTTATCGTTGGCGTAATGCGACCAGACGGGCAGCATTTTGAGCGTGCTCTGGTCATAGTGAGCCAGCATGGACTGCACCATGTCGTTATTGCGGCTGGGTTGAATCAGGTTGAAAAACGGATGGAGTGCCCGGTACGTGTCCCACAACGAAAACGTGGTGTAATTGGTGAAACCAGACGCCGAATGAACGCCCTGATCCAGTCCCTTGTATTGGCCATTGGCGTCCATATACATGGTTGGATTGATAAACGAGTGATACAGTGACGTATAGAAATTCACTTTATCCGTTTCCGACGCATCGATCTGGATTTTGTTTAATTCCTTATTCCAGTCGGCCTGAGCGCGTGCTTTGGTTTGCTCAAAGTCCCAGTGCGGAATTTCGGTTTGCATATTGGCCAGCGCATTCTCCTGACTGACCGGCGATAGTGCCATTTTTAGCTTTACTTTCTCGCCTTCGTTCGTATCGAAGTCGAAATACATCCTGATTTTCTTTCCCGCTAGTTCCGGGAAGTTTTTCGTCTGATCGAATTTGCGCCAGAACCCCTTGTAAACCTGTACTTTATCCAGATTCTGCTGGCCGTAGGATTTAAACGGTTTCGAGAATGACAGGGCAAAATAGACGGTTCGCGTGCGTGCCCAGCCGTTGGTTTGCCGATATCCCGTTATCAGTGTGTCATTGACAACCCGCACATACGTCCAGACAACTTTATCGTCGTAATTGTAAATACCATGTATTAAATCCAGGATAATATGCGACTGGTCGGATTTGGGAAACGTGTACTGATGAAACCCAACCCGGTTGGAGGCCGTCAACTCCGCGACAATCGCATGATCATCCAATTTGACTTTGTAATAACCCGCTTCGGCCACCTCGTTCGCGTGTGAAAAGGCTGACCGGTAGCCGCCTTTCGGATTCGACGCCACACCCGGATTGAGTTGTAAAGTTCCTTGCGTAGGCATGATCAGAAAGTCGCCCAGATCGGAATGGCCCGTACCACTGAAGTGCGTGTGGCTGAAGCCGACGATCGTTTTGTCTTCGTATTTATAGCCCGCACAATACCGGTAGACATCCCCATTGTACTTACCATTGTATTCATACGACAACGTATCCGAGTCTGGACTTAATTGAACCGATCCAAACGGTACTGTGGCACCCGGAAAGGTATGCCCCATTTTTTCAGTGCCAATCAACGGGTGGACATAGGGAACGAGGTGCTGCTGGGCGAGGGAAAGAAAAGTGAGAAATTGGAAGAGGATTGTAAAGCTAACTTTTGTCATTATTTGAGTGATTGGATTGTGTCACAGAGATACACGGAGTTTTTAGGATTTTAGAGAATGACGTACTTATTCCGTAAAGCTAAGAGCTAAAAACTACAAAAAGCATTGGTAAGGGCTTTTGGGCGTAACGGATTCGTGGCGTGTTTTTGTCATCCCGAAGAATGAGGGATCTCAAGTTACCCGATGCTTAAGATCCCTCATTCTTCGGGATGACAAAAATATACGTGCGATTTCACAATAAAGTGTGCGAAATCGCACACTTTTTATGTAATAATACTTGCTTAACTAATTGATAAATAATGGTTTATGTGCTGGCACGTTGTTTGGCCTTCTATCTGTGTCATACAATACAGAAAATGGATAAAGAACTTGCCCCAGAAATTGCCAATCGAGGCCGCAATCGAAACCTGCTCATCGGGGTAACGGTCGTTGTGGCCCTGGCACTGGTCATTCTCTGGACGAGGAATGCGCTAAAAACCTCTGTTGAAGGGGAGCGAATCCGAACCACAACCGCTGAAATTGGCCCAGTCGAAAACTCGTTAAATGCAACGGGCGAAGTTATTCCGGCTTACGAACAGATTTATACCAGCCCCATTCGGGCCAGTATTCGGCGCGTCCTGCTCATGCCCGGCACAGCTGTTAAACCCGGTCAGCCGATTCTGGATCTCGATAAGTCACTTACAGAAATTGAACTGGAAAAACTCAATGATCAACTGGCTCTGAAACGAAATGGTATCGACCAGCTACGTATGAAGTTGAACAAAAGCCTGTATGATGCCGAGGTGAACGATCAAATAAAACTACTGAACATCAATCGGCTGCGAGCTGATCTGGAAGGCGCAAAGCGATTGCAGAAAGTAGGAGGGAGCACAGGCGAAGATGTGACCCGCGCCGAAAATGCCCTCCATGTGGCCGAACTGGAAAAAAAGCAGTTGGAGAACGATCTGACCTACAACCGGCAGTCGATGGGAGCCAGCCTACGCGAAACAACGTTACAGGCGCAGATTGAAGAAAAGAACCTGAAAGAATTAACGCATAAACTGAAACAGGCCGACATTATTGCCGACCGGCCTGGCGTGCTGACATGGGTGAATGAGAACATCGGCTCAGCGGTCAACGAGGGCGAAATGCTGGCCAAGTTGGCCGATCTGGCCAGTTTTCGGGTCGAAGGTTCATGTTCGGATGTTTATGCTGATCAGGTTAAAGTCGGCCTTCCGGTTGCGATTAAAGTAAACGAGACCAATCTGCGCGGACTGATTACACAGGTAAAACCCGCCGTAAAAAACGGAATCGTGCAGTTTGTGATTCAACTGGATAATAGCCACCACGCGTCCCTTCGCCCGAATATGAAAGTAGAGGTGTTCGTCATCACCGACCGGGTGGCGAAGGCCGTCCGAGTAGCAAACGGGCCTGCATTCAAAGGGAAGCGAACGCAATACGTATATGTCTTGCCGAAAGGCAGTCAGGTTGCCCATCGTCGGGAGGTCACGCTGGGTCTATCCAACTTCGACTTTGTCGAAATAAAATCGGGCATTCAACCGGGTGAACAAATCATCCTGACCGATCTGAGTCAATACGAGCATCTGGAAGAAATCACCATCGAGCCCAAACACTAACCCAGACTGCTATGAACCGCTTTTACTTAATTATATTGGGTTTGCTCAGCGTAATCGGACAAGCGTTGGCACAAACCACCACCTTGAACGAGGTCTTGCAGCTAGCGCAGGCACAATCGGTGTCGGCGAAACGGGCCAATACCCAACAACGCACCAACATCTGGGCTTATCGCTCGTTTCTGGCTCAGTATAAACCGCAATTGAGTCTGGATGGATCGTTGCCCAACTTCACGCGCTCCTATGTGCAGGTCACTCAACCCGATGGGAACATTCAGTTTGAACCTGTATCCTATAATAACTCGATTCTGAATTTGTCGCTAAGCCAGACAATTGCCCCGACGGGTGGAACCATTTTTATCCAGAAACAACTCCAGCGATTCGATAACTTTATTCAGGATACAAAACTCTATAATGGGATTCCGTTTGGAATTGGCTTATCGCAACCGCTGTTCCAGTTCAACCCTATGCGGTGGGATCGGAAAATTCAGCCGCTCTTGTATGCCGAAGGGAATCAGCAATTGATCGAATCGCTGGAGCAAGTGTCGCTGACGGCCACGAACTTGTATTTCGACCTATTGGTGTCGCAGGTAAATTTGCAGATTGCCGAAACCAACCGTGTCAATAATGACACGCTTTACCGAATCGCCCTACATAAATTAGACTTGGGCAAGATTTCGCAGAACGACCTGTTACAATTGCAACTGAGCGTGCTCAATGCTGAAAAAGATCTGGCATCGGCGCGACAAACGGCAGCAGTGGCTTCACTCAAACTGAAAACGTTTATAGGCTACCGAAATGAAGAAAACGACCGATCGGTTCTGGCGCAGACACGACCGCTTGAGTTGGCTATTCCCAACCAGATTCCTGACTTGACAGTCGATGTAAATCGGGCGATCAGCGAAGCCACGGCCAATCGGGCGGCAGCGATTGCGTTCAAACGGCGGTTGATGGAGGCCGAACGGGATCTGGAAAAAGCCCGAAAAAACAACGGTCTGAACGCGACACTAACGGCTGGATATGGACTATCCAATCAAGGGCCAAACCTGGGCGATATTTACGTGAAACCGCAGAACCGCGAATATGTCTCGCTCCAGTTCACATTGCCGATTATGACCTGGGGCCGGACGCAGGCGATTGTCGAAACGGCGAAAGCGAACCGGGAACTGGCCCAGCAAACCGTCGAGCAGGATAAGCTAACCTTCGAACAGGAAATTTTTACGCAGGTAACGCTCTTGCAAATGCTCCGCCAGCAGGTGACACTCACGGCTAAAGCTGACAAGATTGGCCAGGACCGCTATCAGATTGCACAGGATCGCTTCAAGCTAAGTGATCTCAGTGTGACCGACTTAGGCATTGCCACTCAGGAAAAAGACCGCGCCCGTCGCGACGCTATCCTGGCCTTACGTGACTATTGGCAGGCGTATTACACCCTTCGCTTATTGACCCTGTATGATTTTGAAACAAACCAGAAACTAAAATAACACCGGGCGGGGTGCATAGAGCAGGGTATTTTCCGCGCTCCATGCCCCATGCTCCTCGCTCAAAAACAAAAACTATGATCTCTCTCCAAAACATCGAAAAAGTTTATCGAACCAGCACCATCGAAACGCTGGCGCTGAACAACATCAACCTGGATATTAAGAAAGGGGAGTTCGTCTCCATTATGGGGCCGTCGGGTTGCGGCAAGAGTACGCTGCTCAATGTTATGGGGCTGCTCGACGAACCTTCCAAAGGCACGGTACAACTGGATGGGCAACCGGTAACGACGTACACGGATAAGGAACTGGCCCGGCTGCGAAACCAGAAGATTGGGTTCATTTTTCAAAGCTTTCACCTCATCAACGACCTGTCGGTGATTGACAATGTGGAGATTCCCTTGCTGTATCGTTCCACCAATGGCAAACCGCGTCAGGAGTACGCCAAAGAAGCGTTGGTAAAGGTGGGCCTGAGTAACCGTATGAAACACTTCCCGAAGCAGTTATCGGGTGGGCAGAAACAACGGGTAGCTATTGCCCGCGCCATCGTGGGCAACCCCGACATTATTCTGGCCGATGAGCCAACGGGTAACCTCGACAGCGCGATGGGCAACGAAATCATGAACATTCTGCAACAACTCAACGACGACGGTGCCACTATCGTGATGGTTACCCACGACGAACAAATGGCCAAACGCACCCACCGACTGGTGAGGTTGTTCGACGGAACGCAGGTTTTATAAAGAGTGAAAGAATGAATGAGTGAAAGAGCGAAAGTTATGCGCCAACCACTCATTCACTCTTTCGCCCATTCACTCATTCGCTCTTTAATTATGTTAGCCAACTACATCAAAATTGCCTGGAAGGTGTTGCTGCGGCATCCGTTCTACACCTTCATTACACTCTTCGGCATTAGCCTCACCCTGACTGTGTTGATGGTGCTGACCTCGTTTCTGGATCACCTGATTGGGAGTCATT
The DNA here is from genome assembly GCF_054776755.1 of Spirosoma litoris. NCBI lineage: Bacteria > Pseudomonadati > Bacteroidota > Cytophagia > Cytophagales > Cytophagaceae > Spirosoma > Spirosoma litoris. The sequence continues at coordinate 104,929 of NZ_BAAHBI010000055.1, forward strand.
ATCCTGAAACGAAGCGGGATCGATCGCTCTACATCATGACCATGGAGCAACGGGATTCAAGTATGACATCCCGCAGTTCGGGACCTATGAGTTTTAAGTTTCTGACGGAACATGCCAAATCGCTGAAAACGCCGGAGCGGGTTGCCATCAGTACGTTGATCAATAGTTCGAACGCCTATGTAGGCTCGCAGAAAATCAAACTCAATACCAAATTTACCGATGCCGATTTCTGGCGAGTCGCCGACTTTGAGTTTCTGGAAGGTAAGCCTTACAATGAACAGAATATGGCCAATGGCGACAACGTGGCTGTTATTACCGATGATTTTAAAAAGCACTATTTTGGCAATGTTACCGACCTTGTTGTTGGCAAGACTGTTGAAATTGAAAACATTCATTACAAGATAATTGGCGTCGTAAAGGCCAGCCCCGTTACTCGCCCGTTTACCTATGCCGATGTTTTCTTCCCATATACATCTCCCAAAAGCAATTACCAGAACACCAGTATGCGGGGTGGCTATGTGGCAATGATATTGGCTAAGGATAAATCGGATTTTAAAGCCATTCAGGATGAATTTCAGGGGCATATCAATCGTATCCCGTTGCCCGGTATTCAGGATGGTTTTAAGTATGCCACATTGAATGTGAAAAGTGAACCCTATTTACAGAATTTTCTGGGTAGTATTCTGGATGGTAATCCGGGTGTAAAGGCCATCTTTTTTGGGGTAATTGGGTTTGTCCTGTTTATGCTGATGGGGCTTCCGGCCATCAATCTGGTAAACATCAATGTCAGTCGCATCATGGAAAGAGCCTCCGAAATCGGCATCCGAAAAGCGTTTGGAGCGCCTGTGAAAACCCTGGTCTGGCAGTTTATCGTTGAGAATATTTTCATTACATTCATTGGTGGGGCCATCGCGTTAGTCCTGACGCTGATTGTCATTCATCTGATCAACACCAGTGGCATGATCGCCTATGCCGACCTGACCATCAACCTGAGCGTGTTCCTGATTAGCCTGCTGGTATGCCTGATTTTCGGGCTTTTATCGGGTGTACTACCCGCCCTCCGCATGTCAAAACTAACCATTGCTGAAGCGCTCAAATCCTAAAGAGTGAAAGAGTGAATGAGTGAAAGAGCGAAAAGGCTGGATCACTTGGTCACTCTTTCGCTCATTCACTCTTTCGCTCATTAATTATGATCCCTCATCTGTTTAAATTAATCTGGAATAAGAAGAAGACGCATGCTTTACTGATTGTCGAAATCTGGGCGTCGTTTATGGTCCTTTTCGGACTGGCCACATTGATCGTTGTGAATGTGGGCAATTACCAGGAGCCGTTAGGCTTTACCTACGATAACGTCTGGGCTATTAGCCTGAAGGCAAACCAGGACACAACGGGTATTGCCGAAAAATTACAGCGGATTCAACAGCGTCTGAGGGCATACTCCGAAGTAGAATCGGTTTCCCGTATGGGTAGTAACTTTCCGTTTTCGGCTAATCAGACGAACAACGGCATTGAGTACAACAAGCATAAGGTACTGGCTGAATCGTACACAACCGACGAGAATTACGCGAGAACGCTCGATATTCCTGTCGTGGCTGGCCATTGGTATCGAAACGCCGACAGTGTCGGGAAATTTACGCCGGTGGTCATCAATCGAAAGGCGAAAGAAGCGTTGTTTGGCGATGAGAATCCGCTGGGGAAAATTATCAGTGAGCGGTTTCGGGTTGTTGGCGTAATCGACAACTTCAAAGCAAAAGGCGAATTTATGTCGAATAAACCAACCCTCTTTGAGTTAGCAAAAGTTGATGCTACCTGGATCGATACGATGATCATTAAAGTGAAACCCGGTACCGATGCCGCGTTTGAAGCTAAGGTAGTAAAAGACATCGCGTCGATGATGACAGGTTGGAGCGTTGAAGTCGATTACCTGACCGATTCACGTAAAAATCAGCATAATCTGGTGCTGGTTCCCATTATTATCGCGCTGATTGTGAGTAGCTTTTTGCTGATCAACGTAGCACTCGGTTTGTTTGGCGTTCTGAACCTGAGCATTGCCAAACGTCGGGGCGAGATTGGTCTGCGTCGGGCATTAGGAGCCACCGGAAACGGAATTTCGACCCAATTCATCAGCGAAATCTGGGTACTGGCTACCTTTGCCATGCTGATCGGGCTACTGTTTGCCGCACAGTTTCCGTTGTTGAATGTTTTCGACTTGTCATCAGGCGTTTATGTTACGGCTATTCTGATTGCCGTGGCGATCATCTACGGGATTGTCACGCTTTGTGCTCTTTTCCCCAGCCGACAAGCTGCCATGATTCAACCAGCGGTAGCGTTGCATGAGGAGTAAGATCAATGGATAATGTAAAATGGATAATGAATAACGAATGATGAAAATGAATAATAGAGTGCTGTCCGCCATTATACATTGTTCATTTTCCATTATTCATTAAAAAGTATGCTCCTCATCATCGACGACGATATTGCTATTCAAACCTCGCTTTCCTTGCTGTTCAGGAAAGAAGGATTCACCGTGCGCATGGCTGATGGGCCGTTTGAGGCTTTTGAGGTGCTAAATGGAGAAGCGCCGGAGTTGATCTTACTCGACATGAATTTCTCGGTCGATACGTCCGGCGATGATGGGCTGCGCTTGTTGCGTCGAATCCGGGAACGGCTGCCCAATGTACCGGTTATTCTGATTACCGGGTGGGGGAGCATTGATCTGGCCGTAGAAGGCATGAAAGCCGGAGCGAAGGATTTCATTACAAAACCCTGGCAGAATGACCACCTTATTCAATCGGTTCGAACAGCCCTGAATCTGGCGCAACCCGCAGCGGCATCGCCAAACCGTCGGAAACTCGATCAGCAGTTCCGCTTTGATAATATCGTTGGCGAAGACCCAAATCTGTTGTCTATTTTAACGACCATCGGGCGTGTAGCCCCAACCGACGCGCCCGTACTGATCACAGGCGAAAGCGGCACTGGTAAAGAGCTAATTGCCGAAGCCATTCACCAGAATAGCCTGCGTAAACGACAGCCTTTTGTGAAAGTCAACCTGGGTGGTATATCGTCCACTCTGTTCGAGAGTGAGCTGTTTGGTCATGTCCGGGGAGCCTTTACCGATGCCAAAACCGACCGGGTGGGGCGCTTCGAGCTGGCCAATAAAGGCTCCATTTTTCTGGACGAAATCGGCGATCTTGACCCTGCCAGTCAGGTTAAGTTGTTACGCGTGTTGCAGGATCGGACGTTTGAGCCGCTGGGTAGCAGCAAGTCCCGGACGGTAGATGTGCGGGTGATTTGTGCCACCAACCGAAATCTGGAAGAGATGGTCAGTAAAGGTCAATTTCGCGAAGACCTGTTTTACCGGATCAACCTCATTACCGTTCGACTTCCGGCCTTACGGGAGCGCCCCGGTGATATTCCGTTGTTGGTTAATTACTTTGTTAACAACCTGAAAGCTATCTACAATCGCCCAGCCCTGCAGGTGGGTTCGGTGGCGCAGAAGTGGCTGAAAAATCTCGCCTTGCCGGGTAATATCCGCCAATTGAAAAACGTAGTCGAGCGTACGGTTCTCCTTTCCTCCAACGACGAGCTACAAACCGAAGACTTCGAACGCAACCTTACGTCGAACACAACCACCCTGCCCTCTGCATCCCGCCAGACTGCCGGATCGTCCCTGCCCGAAGTAGGTACGATGACGCTGGAAGAGATGGAATATCAGATGATTCAGCGAGCTATGGCGTTTCACCATAATCGAGTTGCGAAGGTGGCGCGGGCGCTGGGCATCACTCGTTTTGCACTCTACCGCCGATTGGAGAAATTTGGGATTCCGTATTCAACTGAAGAGTAGCATGGGGCAAGGAGCATGGGGCTGGGAGTAAACAACTTCCCCTTGTGCAACACCCTGCCCCGTGCGCCCTGCTCCCTGCTGTTATGCACGTTAGCTTTCGTACTCGCTATTTACTGTACATTATTGCTGTTCATCTAGCAATAACCGCGCTGCTATATTTGGTATTACAGCAAGACAAACTCCTGTTCATTGCCAGTGAACTAGGGCTTCTGCTGTCTGTCTATGCGGCCATCAGTATTTACAGGCGGTTTCAGCAACCGTCGGAGTTCATCGCTTCAGGCATTGAAGCCATCCGGGATAAAGACTTCACCGTCAAGTTTGTACCAACGGGTAATCAGGAAGTCGATGAGTTGATAACCGTTTATAACCTCATGATTGACCAGCTTCGGCAGGAGCGGACCCGGCAGATTGAGCAGCAGTTTTTTTTAGAAAAGCTCATCGAAGCCGCCCCCATTGCGATCCTGATTTTTGATTTCGATGGGAATGTGGCGTCGGTTAACCCAAGAGCGAGTCAACTGCTGTCGGTGAAGCCCGATGAAGTTGTGGGGAAACAATTAGCGGAACTTGGATTTTCGTTGCTCGCTCAAATCGCTGATCTGGCCGACGGAGAGTCGCGGATTATGAAACCCAATGGGCTCGAAACCTACAAAGTGCTGCGGTCGAATTTCATGGATCGGGGTTTCCGACGGTCGTTTCTGATCATCGAAGAACTCACCCCCGAGATTCTGGCCAGCGAAAAGAAAGCCTACAGCAAGGTCATTCGGATGATGGCGCACGAGGTGAACAATTCCATAGGAGCCGTCAACTCCATTCTCGACGTTAGCAAAACTTATGTAAATGACCCCGATGTTCAGCATGCCGTGGGCATCGCCATTGAGCGTAACGATCGACTGAATCGCTTTATGCGTCGGTTTGCCGATGTGGTTAGATTACCTCAACCCCAGAAACGGGCTGTCGACATTAGCGAAATTGCTCAAAGTGTCGTTCGATTGATGCAGCCGCAGGCCGAACTGCGCGGAGTTAGTCTGCAACTTGCCACGAAGGAGGTCAACGTTCAGGTGGTTGACGTTGAGCAGATGGAGCAGGTGCTGGTCAACATCGTCAAAAATGCCCTCGAAGCCTGCGAATCGGGTCAGCGCGTGGAGATCATCAGTACGGCGCGCCACCTGTCTATTCGGGACAATGGAGCGCCGATCCTACATGACATTGAAGCCAATCTGTTCAACCCATTTTACAGCACCAAACCCGAAGGACAGGGCATCGGCTTAACGCTCACCCGCGAAATTCTCCTGAATCATCAATTCCCCTTTTCGCTCAAAACCAACGAAGACGGCTGGACAGAATTCTTAATTGAGTTTGTGTGATGGCGTTTATGGCGCAAGGCCGGGCCACGTTGGCTCTGGCCTTGTGTCTACTATTCATCAGCCTCAGGCTGAGTTATCAGTGTATCTTTGCATTACGGCCAGGGGCCGGGTAATAGATGGCACAAGGCCAGAGCCAACGTGGCCTGGCCTTGCGCCATCTATAATCGGGTTTCAGCCGTATATAGCCAACAAACAGTAATTATTTTCAATGATAAACGACCGAATTGAACAGATTAAAAAGGGGATTGAACCTTTACGACAAGCGATTATAAACCACAAGGTATATGCTGAAATACAGACTATTGAGGACGTGAAAGTATTTATGCAATACCATGTGTTTGCCGTTTGGGACTTCATGTCGTTACTCAAGGCGTTACAGCTTAAATTGACCTGTACGTCGGTTCCCTGGTTTCCAAAGGGTTCGGCGGAGACTCGCTATTTGATCAATGAAATCGTAGCTGGGGAAGAATCGGACGTTGATGGAGAGGGAATTCGGAAAAGCCACTTTGAACTGTACCTGGATGCCATGCAACAGTGCGGAGCCGATACGTCGGCCATTGAAACATTTGTAGCCGTGCTACAGGAAACGGGCGATTTCAAGCAGGCGTTTACAGCCTCAGCGACTCCAGCGCCGGCCAAAGACTTTGTCGAGTTTACATTCGACGTGATTTCCAGTGATCGGGAACATCGGCAATCGGCGGTATTTACGTTTGGGCGTGAAGACCTGATTCCGGGTATGTTTATTTCGATTATCAACGATTTGCACAAGAAATTTCCGGACAGCCTATCCATCTTCAAGTATTACCTCGAACGCCATATCGAAGTAGATGGTGATCATCATAGTCAGCTTGCCTTGCAAATGACCGCGAACCTGTGCGGTGATGACGAACAAAACTGGCTGGAAGCTGAACAAGTCATTCGGCAGGCTCTGCAGAAACGCATCGATCTCTGGGATGGTGTGTATGACGCGATCATGCAAACGAGAGAAGGTCGGGATTACCAAGAGATTGAAATGGCTGGCTTGGTCTAGCCTTAGTGTATAGAATCTGTTTAAGTTTTTCGAATTTTGTTAAAACAGAGTCGTTTCTTGTCATTCCGACCTTAGGAGGAATGACAAAAACAACCTAGATTTTTCAAGAAAGGGCGAAGTTTAAGCCGGTTCATAATCAAAAAGTAGCCTGCGTAATCCGCTATATTTATCTTTTTGAAGGTAGATATGGCGGATTTTTTGTGATGTTGAAGGCGCTTGCTTCATTCGTGCTTATCTTACAGTTGCGAATACAACCGCAGAAAACCTTCCTATGCAAACACGAAAGCAGTTTTTGAAAAATGCCTGTGCCATTGCGGCTGGGGCATCCTGGCTATCCGTCGATAGGCTGGCCGCCTTCGCCATGCCTGCTCCCAAAAAGTCAATCTATTTTGATTTTCATTGCCATCCCGGCTGGTCAATGACCGAGCGAAACTTTGCTAATAATGCGGAAACAAAGTTGCCCGAAACGGTAAACGAGATGAAAGAGGGTCATTTGACGAGCGGGTTTCTGGCATTGGTAGCCGATGCTCCTTTGATCAAACCAGGCCCTAAGGGAATCATTATTACCCGTAAATATTCGCCGGGCGACGGCTGGACGGAATACAAGCGCCAGCTTCAGCGAATTAAAGAAGTTTTTTCGCAGGTAGGTATACCATTTTCTACCGATCTGAATGATCTGAGTACCAAAACCAGCGGACCTATTGGCTACCTGGCTGTGGAAGGTGGCGATTTTTTAGATGATCAGCTAAGTCGAATCGAAGAAGCGTATCAGGATGGAGTTCGTTCCATTCAATTGGTTCACTACGCACCTAATAATCTGGGCGATCTTCAGACAGCCGAAACAACCTTTAATGGTTTATCGCCTTTTGGGAAAGATGTGGTCAGGAAGATGAATGAACTGGGCATGGCCATTGACGTGGCGCATGCTTCGTTTCAAACGGCGAAAGATGTGGCCAATCTGACCCAAGCGCCGATCATTTTATCGCATAGTATTCTGCAAATGGAGGCCGGTCGCCCCATTGCGCTCAGAGCGATCTCAAAAGAGCATGCGAAAGTTGTAGCCGATACGGGTGGCGTTATCGGGGCCTGGCCGTCTGGATTTAATAAAAGCTTCGATGAATACGTCGATAATATTAAGCGCCTGGTCGATGTGGTTGGTATCAATCACGTCGGTATTGGAACCGATATGTCGGCAAATTTCCAGCCGGTGCTAACCAATTATACGCAATACCCTCAGGTGGCTGAAGCCTTGACATCGAAAGGATTTACCAGTCAGGAGGTTGATAAAATTATGGGTGAAAACGCCAGGGTGGTCTTGGGAAAGATCGCGAAGTCCAGATCCAAGAAAGGGTAGGATATAGTCGTAGGCCTTTTGTTCGTAGCCATGCCACGGGTTTATTGTCATTAGCTAATACCTTATCGCATTGTGTATTGATTTTTGTACTTTTACGGAATGACTTCTGTACTCGACCTTCGCTCATTTTATGCTAATACAGGTGGTATTATTGAACCGCCTGTAACGGAAAGCGGCCATTTTAATGTCATTAAAGTTGAAGAGCTAGCGCTTCCCAAGCATAAACCGGTTAGCTATAGCCGCCGGTCGTATTTCAAGGTGAGCCTTGTTTTTGGGCAAAGTAAAATTCATTACGCCGATCAGTGTATGGAGATTACGGAAAGCGCATTAGTCTTTACTAACCCGATGATTCCGTATAGTTGGGAACGGATTAGCGAAGAGCAAACAGGCTTCATCTGTCTGTTTACTGAGGACTTTTTCAGTCGATTCGGGAAAATCAGCGACTACCCGGTTTTTACTTCGGCGGCCAGCGCGGTCGTTCCGTTAAATACACACGAAGCTGGCCAGTTTCATGTCCTCTTCTTACGAATGATTGCTGAACTAAATGGTCAGTATACCTACAAATATGACCTTTTACGGTGTCTTGTTCTGGAAATCATTCTCGAATCGCAGAAGAAACAGCCTGCTGATGGGAAACCGTCCGTCGGCTCAACTGCTTACGAGCGAATTGTGCTTCTGTTTACGGAGCTACTGGAGCGGCAATTCCCGATTGAGGTAGCCACGCAACGGTTGAAACTGGATTCGCCTTCGGCCTTTGCCAATCAATTAAACATTCATGTCAACCATCTCAATAAAGCGCTTAAAGAAATTACGGGGCAAACCACATCTCAACTGATCAATCGACGAATTATTCAGGAAGCAAAGAGCCTTCTCAAAACCACGAATTGGTCGGTTAATGAAATAGCCTGGAGTCTGGGCTTCGATGAAGCCAATCATTTTTCGAGTTTTTACAAGCATAATACCGGCCTAACCGCCAAACAGTTTCGCGTTTTAGTTACTGATTGATTTTTATACTTACTGGTTTCGTTTTGGTAGCGTATTCCTGACGCATACACTGAAATTTGTCCCATAAAAAAAACGCTATGTGGACAATCGAAAACATCCCCGACCAAACGGGAAAAACGGCGCTCGTAACGGGGGCAACGAGTGGAATAGGGTATGAAACAGCACTGGCTTTATATACTGCCGGAGCGCACGTCATCCTGGCTGGCAGAGATGGCATCAAAGCCGAACAGGCAGCTGCCACGATTCAGGCCAAAGGGGGGAGGGGCACACTTGAAATCGGTGTCCTGGATTTGGCCAGCCTTCGTCAAATAAACCAATTCGCAGAGTCGATCCGGAAAAGGCATGATCAGCTCCAGATTCTCATTAACAATGCCGGGGTGATGGTGCCACCCGCCAGTAAGACCAAGGATGGCTTCGAGCTTCAGTTTGGGGTTAATTTTCTGGGTCATTTTGCGCTGACGGGTCATTTGTATCCCGTACTGAAACAAACGGCCGGTGCCCGAATTGTGACCTTAAGCAGTGGTGCCCACCGGTTTGTCGATACGATCGACTTTGCTAATGTACGATCCGAAAAATCGTATGATCCGAATCGGGAGTATGCAGTCAGTAAACTCGCTGATTTACAGTTTGCTCTCGAACTACAACGGCGATTTGAGCGGGTAGGCGATACGCTTATTTCAGTAGCTGCCCATCCCGGCGTAACCCAAACAGCCTTGTCCCGGCATATGCCTACTGCTGAGTATCAGGCAGCCGTCACCCGATTCGGGGAGCTAATGCCTGCCTGGCAGGGTGCTTTACCAGCCCTATTTGCGGCAACATCCCCAACCGTAAACGGTGGTGACTATTACGGGCCTGATGGCGAAAGTGAACTGCACGGTTATCCGGCATTAGCCAGGATCAGTGATGCGGGTCGAAATATAGAGGCTGCTAAACAGCTCTGGGAATTTGCCGAACAGACAACGGGAGTGCGGTTCCCTGAATAAAATTTGAAAAAAGTTTTGTCAGTTTGTCCAATCTGGAAAGTTCGATTGTCAATGGGGCGTAAAACAAAAACGTAAACCATGGAACAACGATTGAACGTCCACGAAAAAGGGCAAGCTGCCCTGAAAACACTTTTTGGAATCGGAGGCTATCTAAGGAAATCTTCAGTTGAACCGGCCCTTCAGCATTTGATTTATTTCCGGGTATCGCAGATCAATAGTTGCGCGTATTGTCTGGATATGCATTACAAAGACGCCCGCGCTAACGGCGAAACCGAGCAGCGATTATATGGCCTGAGTGCCTGGCGGGAATCTCCCTATTATACCGACCGAGAACGGGCCGCTTTCGCCTGGGCCGAAGCGGTTACGGCCTGTCATGTGCCGGATGACGTGTACAGTCTGGCAAAAAGCCAATTTTCTGATGAGGAATTAATTGACCTGACGCTGGCCGTTACGACTATTAATACCTGGAATCGCATGAATCATGCGTTTGAAAACACGCCAGGAAGTTATCAGATCGGCCAGTTTTGATGCGCTTATGGCAGACAATGGCAGTATCAACGCTCCTGACCTCATCCATTGGTCGAAAAGTGGCAATGGCACTCTCGGGTGTTTTTCTGATCTCGTTTTTGGCGCTACATGTCTCGCTGAATATGACATCGGTAATTGACAGAGTAGGGGCATGGGATTGTTTCATCCCTGCAATCGATTGGGTTTACTAATCAGTATGCACGAGCATTGGGAAAGTTGGGGAGGATATTTGCCGTTGTTGTACCTGCCGGTTTTATCGTAATCGCTTTGTATCATCATTTCGGTCATTTAAATTTCTAAATTTAGACACGCCATGAACGAATTCTTGTTAGTGATTCATCGGGACCTGATCAGCAAAGATGCCAGCCCGTCGCCCGAACAAATGCAGGCATCCATCAAGCCTTTCCAGGATTGGATTGGCGGTATTGCCGCCCAAAACAAACTAGTCAGTCCACCTAAACGCTGGGACGGCGGTGGTCGGGTTATCAAACAAAATAACACAGTGATCAATGGCCCATATGCCGAAATCAAGGAATCGGTAGGCGGTTTGTTCCTGATTCGGGCTGCCGACTACGACGAAGCCGTCGAAATAGCCAAGGGCTGTTCTGGAATGGGGAGCCGTTGTAGAGGTGCGTATGGCTCTATGAACTATGCCGTAAATTTTCTCGAATGACCTCTGCCCACTGGTAAAGATCGTTCTATCAACGCTATGGAAAACAGTGACCTGTTGCCACATTTATTCAGAACAGAGTACCGAAAGCTGGTTTCGGTACTCTGTTATTTGTTTGGGATTGAGCATATTGAGATCGCTGAGGATATTGTCAGCGATACGTTTCTGTCGGCAACTGAACTGTGGAGTTTCAATAAAGTACCCGAAAATCCAACGGGTTGGCTGTATACAGTTGCGAAAAACAAGACCAAAAATTACTTAAAACGGAATGCACTTTTTGATCAGAAACTTTCGGCCGACCTAAAATACAATGCGCCCAAAGGTGAAGAACTGGATCTGGATTTATCGACCAAAAACATCGCCGACAGTCAGTTAGCCATGATTTTTACCGTATGTAATCCATGTATTTCTGGCGAATCGCAAATTGCGTTAGCCTTAAATTTGCTTTGTGGCTTTGGTATTCAGGAAATTGCAGACGCCTTTTTGACCAGTAAAGACGTCATTTATAAGCGAATAAATCGGGCGAAATCAGCCCTAAAAGAAGCTCAGATAAAAATTGAGCAACCTACAGTAACGGAAATCAGTAATCGGCTGGATACTGTTCTGACAACCTTATACTTATTATTTTCTGAGGGCTATTTTTCGACGGCTCAAAACAGACTTCTCCGTAAAGATCTGTGCGCGGAAGCCATGCGCCTGACCTATTTGTTGATCGAGAATGAAGCGACCAATACGCCTTCTGTCAATGCCCTGTTTGCCCTGATGAGTTTTCATGCGTCTCGATTTGATACCCGGACGGACGACCAGGGCGACATTATTCTGTATCAGGATCAGGATGAAACCCGATGGAACAAGGAGTTGATTGAACAGGGTACCTATTATTTAAATCTGGCGTCAACGGGTACTATACTGACCAAATTTCATCTGGAAGCAGGCATCGCCTATTGGCATACGCATAAAGAAGATACCCCCGAAAAATGGGAGAGTATTCTGCAGCTTTATAACCAATTGCTTATGCTGGACTATTCGCCATTAGCGGCATTAAATCGAACGTTTGCGCTGGCCAAAGCAAATAGCAAGCAGGAGGCCATTCGCGAAGCCGAAAAGCTGAAGCTCACCGACAATCATTATTACTACGCCTTGCTAGGCTATCTATACACTGCTATTGACAGTACAAAGGCAGTACGTCATTTTGAAACAGCCTTAACATTAACTAATTCAACCGCTGTGAAAACGGCTCTACTTAAAAATATCGACCGACTGATGAATCCAGTAGCCTTATAGCAAGTGGCTGTTTGTCAGACTGCTTAGTGTGAAATTTGACGTAGACATACCTTCATCCAAAGTTTAGCTTTGCTACAACAAACCTCGATTGGGATACATTTTTCTGGGTATGATGTTCGAGTTTTGCGGTATTTTTAAGCCCAAACTCACCCATTCTATGTCTTACTGTCGTGCCATCGACTTTATGCCCGAAGAGCGTAAAGCTTTACACAAAGCTTACCACGATCACCTCTATGGTTTCCCCATCCACGACGATAATGAATTGTTCTGTCGTCTGGTATTGGAAATAAACCAGGCGGGTCTGAGTTGGGAAACCATTCTGAAAAAGGAAGCCACCTTCCGGAAAGCCTACGATAATTTTGACCTGCAAACCGTAGCCGCCTACACCGATGCTGATCGGGAGCGCCTGCTGGCTGATCCGGGTGTCATACGTAATCGCCTGAAAGTGAATGCTGCCATTGACAATGCCAAAACCATCCTGCGGCTGCAAGAAGAGTACGGATCGTTTGAAAAATGGCTGGAATCGAATCATCCAAAAACTAAAGCAGAGTGGGTGAAGCTGTTTAAAAAGACGTTTCGGTTTACGGGCGGTGAAATTGTGAACGAATTCTTAATGAGCATTGGCTACCTACCCGGCGCCCATACCGAAGACTGTGCGATTTATGGCAAGGTAGTGGAGGCTAAACCATTATGGGCTCAATAGTTTTTTCTGACAGGATTTACACTTGACTTTAGCTTTACGCAGCCCATGCTAAGGCCTGCTGCCATAGCTGGTACTGCTGTCGACTCATTTTTACATGGATTAGCTCCTGATCAGACATCGAAAAATGCATTCCTGACCATAAATACTGACGCACACTCGCTAACGCATCACTGAACGTGGGAGTCGATTTGGTATACCAGCTACTAACTTGACTAGTGAGTAAACCCATCGATTCAAGTCGATGGGCCACCAAGGTGACCACCGAAAACAAACCTAATAAACTCGGGGTGGTGCGGCCAATGGCCTGGCTACTCCACTGTCGTTGGGTTTCCACCCCTAAATGCGCACGTACCAAACCAAAGGTGGTTTCCATTGACCAGCGACGGACGAAATAGCCGATGATCTGTTCACCACTCAGCGAAACATCATTACTCACTAAACCCGTTACTTTTCCCTCAAACCGAGCCAATACCCAACGAATGGCTAGTGGCTTTTTGCCGCCATGATACCATAAGGCCGTCCCGCTTGTACACTCGAGCTGGCGGGATTGCTTTCCATACCAAGCGATGGTCACAGACTGCCACTGGGTAGCCGGATCAGTCGCCACTTGCCCTAACGAGGCTAAGCGCGCCCCCGTTAGCCGGTTGCGGCCACGCTGACCGGGTTGACGGGCCACAACGGGGCCATACAAAGCCGCATCCAGCCGAAGCCGACTGATCAGGCTCACTTGCCCCTGTAGAGCCAGTAACAAATCAATCACCGCATAGCTGCTGTCTCCCACGGCAATCAGTTGACGATCAGGCAACCATCGCTTGACTTGCCGCAACAACTGGCGGGCCCAGTCGGTCAGCGTTTTGGGCGCACGGGGCTTGTTTTGATAGTATCCACTAGCGGGGGCCAGAGCCGTCAGAAAGGGTAGAGCCCAGACCCCACCCGCCCAACTAATACGTATCAAGGCCATCACACTCACCCATCGTAAGCCACTGCACTTGACGGTATACTTTTCACTACTGCGAACGGCATCCCGAAAAATACCTTTGGCCGCAATGCGTTTGCCCCAGCGCCGTTCCAGGGTCTCATCGATACCGACCACCAGTGGCCCTTGTCCAATGAAGACACGCACCAGTTGAGCCAGCAAAACTCGACTGGCTTGTAAAGCTGACCACTGGGCCTGACTAAGTACTCGCCGGGTGGCCGGTGCCATGGTACTTGTGGAAGGTAGTGTTGGTGGCTTGTCCCATGATGCGCAAGACGGAAGAAATGGTTCGCTTTCCCGGCGTAAGTAGGGCACCGGCAAGCAAGAGTTGAACATGGTTAAATACTCGTTTGCAAAACAAGCTGGCAAACGGTAGTATTACAGGTAGAAACTCGCTGGGTAGTGTAAGCATGGAGAGATAAGTTTGGCGACCTAAATCTACATCGTAAACCCTCAGCGGGTTTCCCATAAATGCGAAAGTCAAGTTACAGGATAAAACAAGATTCTAATTGTAGAAAAGAAAATCCTGTTTATCCTGTAAATCCTGTCGAATAAACCTTAATCCGGTCTGACAACCAACGGAACAGGCTCGTCGTGCCGAGATAGAAATACATCAGAAAAAGGAGCTTGAAGAAACCGCGCCGGAACGTAAAGGGGACATTCGCGCCATCGACATGCTGAATAATCAGGCCAAACAGCATATAAATACTTACAATCCAGATAAGCGTGAAAAGTCCCTGCCTATCTCTGAAAACTAGGACATTAACCACGCTTACTAGTAGAAAAAACCATACCGCGTAGCCCCAATATACATCGTGGAAAACTACCTCTTTACCCATGTTAGCGTATGTTCGTATAAGTTGAGCCAGATAATCGTCGGTGATGCCATGAAGTAAACCCGGCTTTGCATGGGCAGGTAGAGGAAGATATCCGCGTAAAAAGATATAATTCCAGAAAATGACCGGTAGCAAACAAGCAATTGATAGCGCAATTGCCCGAAGAATAGCCTTGTTTCCAGGGATGTCAGGGGATTGGATTAGTACTAATAACGCTCCAATGGGCACGAAGAAAATTGTTTCGGTACGTGTCCAGCAAGCAAAGGCCAGAAGCAGTGCACTTCCTATAAATGGACCTCGCTGCCCTGATTCACAATAGTGTTGCAGTAAAATAACGCCCGTTGCAAAGAAGGCCGCATTCGCCCAATCGGTTTGAACCAGAAATGTGTAGGCAAATAACTCTGGGGAACAGGCCAGAATTGTGAGAAGTACACCCGCCAGCATCGGATGAATACGCTCGCGTAGTTCGGCGTAGAAAAACAGACCAAAGGAAATGACCAATATCGTAAGCCAGCTTTTCCCGAAAGCAAAAGGGCCCACACCGTCGGCAGCCAGTAAATAGATGACTTGTTGCATCGCCGTAAACGGCGCATAAAATGGCTGATTGCTAAAGGTCGATACCGAAGAGAGGTGTTGTGTAAAGACAGATGATACCAGAGTATGTTCGCGAACGGCATAGGTGGCTACCAGATCGGGCCCGACGATGGTATCGAAGGGTAGATTCGGGAACCACGCACATTTCCAGGCGCTTATGAATAACAGATAACCCCAGAATCCCAGAAATGGCAATTCGTAGGGCTGTACCTTAAGTTGCTCTGAACTAAAGGCTTCGCGCAGATATAGCCACTGTCCTCGTAGTAGCACAAGCGAAAGTGCTGTCAGCAGACCCAGGCCAATAAATAGGGGAGTGGTGGCTATGGGTAGATGTAAAAATTGCAACAGAAAAGGGAGTATCGAACTAAAGCCAAGCCCTGTCAGCATCGCCAGTCCCAGCAAACTATACCCACTTTTTACGGCTCTAAGTCGGGTTATTGGCCCGAAACCAACTAGGAATTGGGTTAGCATAACGAATACGGTAGCTGAACTCATGGCTTCGATTGGTAGTAGGCCCGTGCCTGTTCAGGCGTATAGGCAAAAAAATGAGGGTCGTATTTTTTGAATTCAGCCATCACTAAAGGACGATTATGAGCCTTGAATGTTAGTAGGAAAACCTTGTTCTCATACACCCAAAACGTATGCGTAGCCCGCTGTAAAAGCGAATCGGGTGCCGTCATTTCCAGCAGGTGAACCGACTTGCCCAAGTGATAATAGAGCACGCTGGGGTACAGCCAGTTATAGCCATTCGCTTTGCCTTGCTGCCAGGCGTTCCGAATAAGATAGCGTTGTGGAGGAATCAGAAAGTAATCAGTTGGTTGACAACGTTTTCGGATTAATTCGGTATAGGTGTAGGCGTCTTTATAACCTTCCTGTTTTCGAATCGAAATATCGCTTTGCTGCCCAAGCGTTTGGCGTTGTTTATAAAACCGATCAATGGTTGTCGTCAGCCATTTCTGATTCCTGGGCAAGAGGAGAAAGATCAGCAAAAAAAGACCGCTTGCTACCAGATAAATAACCTGCATCTGCCAGAATTGCCTGCGTGCTGCCGGGCCTGGAAAGTTGTGAAGAGTTGCCATACCGCAAAATCAATCGGCGAAGATAAAGCGCAAAGTCAGGATAGATAGTATCAAACGGTTTATCTAAGCTGATTTATCGCGTTATATTTGTTGAACTATAGCGACCTGGTTTTTGCTCAACTTTACGTAGGTAGCTCTTTGGTCGGAACTGTGCGCTGGCAGAAGGTTTCCCAGGAGCGGGGCGAAATTTCTTTGTTCACCTAGTAATCACCAATTTATAAGACGTGTCATGAACCAACCGAAATCCCGAAATCAGTCTGCTACTCGCTTATTCATTGCCATAACACTTTCCTTTTTCTTTTCGACATTGGTTAGTCGGGCCCAGACCGTGTTGACTATCTCCGGTGAAGTAACAAAACCTTTGACTCTCCAGGCGGCTGATTTGAAAGCAATGCCACATACCGAAGTGATGGGAAATGACCGGGATGGCAAAGAACATAAGTACTCGGGCATACCGCTTTCCGAATTGCTCAAGCAAGCGGGCGCTACGCTGGGGAGCGCACTTCGGGGTGAAAACCTGACGAAATATGTGGCTATAAAAGCCATCGACGGCTATGAAGTCATCTTCGCGCTCGCTGAAATCGATCCTGAATTTGCAACCCGGACCATTATCTTAGCCGATGCGGTCGATGGAGCGTCATTGCCCAAGGGTGTTGGGCCTTACCGAGTGGTAGTGCCCGGCGAGAAAAAGCCCGCTCGTTGGATACGGGAAGTAAAGTCGATCGAAGTGCGATTTGCGAAGTAATAATTAATGGATAATGTGTGATGTATTTTGCTGGTAATCATTCATTTACATTATTAATTCAAACGAAACACATAATGCGAAAGGGGTATAACGGTCTTGGTTTGGCATTGGTTGCTGTTTGGGTTTCGGCCTGGACGGCTGCCGATGACCCTGTGCCAACTGGCCCGTATACTCTGCATTACCCTACGTTGTTTGGTGGACGGTTTACTATTCCAGCCTACTATGGACATGAAAAAATTGCTTATACTCTTACTTCTTCTTCCTGCAACGCTATTAGCCCAAACCCTCCCATTGCGGGTGGCGGTGGCGGCTAATGCACAGTTTGTGATGGTGCAATTGAAAACGGCGTTCCAGAAAAAGACGGGCATTGAGGTCGAATCGATCGTCAATTCGTCAGGGAAATTGACAACCCAGATTCAACAGGGCGCTCCTTACGATATCTTTTTGTCGGCTGATATGGAGTACCCGCAAACACTCCACAAAGCCGGACTCACGGTGGCAGCGCCGGTAATCTACGCCTATGGGTCGCTGGTGTTGTGGACGCTGACGGATTTGCCACTATCGACCAATTTGAAAATACTCTCAGATCCGGCGGTTCGGCATGTTGCCATTGCCAATCCAGCCACGGCTCCCTATGGCGAAGCGGCTGTTTCGTTTCTGAAACACAAAAAGTTACTGGATCAGGTGCAGCCCAAGGTTGTATACGGTGAAAGTATTGCCCAGGTGAATCAATACATTCTGTCGGGAGCGGCAGAGGTTGGCTTCACGGCCAAATCGGTAGTGCTCGACCCTAGTTTGACGAAGCGCGGTCACTGGATTGATTTGCCGACAACGGGTTATTCGCCCATTGCGCAGGGTGTAGTGGTGTTGAAACGAACTACAATCCCTAAAGAAGCCGAGCAGTTCATGACGTTTTTGCGTAGCCCGCAGGCCCAACGTATTTTGCAACAGTTTGGGTATCGTTCGGCTGGAAAATAGGTTTACGGTTTGTGGTTTACGGTTGACTGACGCTCCAGCAATTTAGGCGTCAGCCAACTGTAAATCATAAACCGTAAACCACAAACCCATAATCTTATGCCCATCGACTGGGAACCTATCTGGCTAACATTGCGCTTAGCGGGTATCACAACCTTCATTCTGCTCCTGATTGGCGTTCCGTTGGCGGGTTGGCTGGCACTTAGTCAGTTTCGGCTCAAACCAGTTATTGAAGCCATCATTAGTCTCCCGTTGGTATTGCCTCCATCGGTAGTTGGCTTTTACCTATTGCTCGCGTTCAGTCCGACCAGCTCGTTCGGGGCCTGGCTATTGAAAACGGTCAATCTACAACTCGTCTTTTCGTTTCAAGGGCTGGTTGTGGCTTCACTGTTGTATAGCTTGCCGTTTATGGTGCACCCGATTCAGGCCGGATTGGAAAATCTGCCTGCTTCCTGGCGAGAAGCGTCGTACACACTAGGCCAATCGCGTAGGCGAACCTTGTGGCGGGTGCTTTTACCCAACTGTAAACCAGCCTTGCTCACCGGAATTGTGCTCACATTTGCTCATACCATTGGTGAATTTGGTCTGGTGCTAATGATTGGCGGCAACCTGCCCGGTCAGACAAGGGTCGCGTCAATTGCTATCTACGATGAAGTCGAATTGCTTCATTTCGAAACAGCTCATGCCTATGCAGCGCTCTTGCTAGGTCTCTCGTTTGCTATTTTGTTGCTGGTCTATGCGATCAATAAACGCGTAACGGTATGATCCACATCGACGTTGTAATGCCACGATTGTTTGTGGAAGGAGCCAGTGACCTTCACGTACAACTTGAGATAGCATCGGGTAGTTTAACGGCAGTGGTTGGGCCTTCTGGGTCGGGAAAAACGACTTTGCTTCGCTTACTGGCTGGTCTGGAGAATCCGCAACAGGGCCGAATTATGGTTGAGAATGACGTCTGGTTAGACAAAAATCAGGGGATAAATTGGAAACCTCAACAACGATCGATTGGCTATGTGTTTCAGGATACAGCCCTGTTTCCAAACATGACCGTTCGGGAAAATATGCAATACGCTGCCCCAGCAGGCCAACAAACGCTACTGGATGAATTGATTGAAGCTACGGGTCTAAACGCATTGGTCAATCAGAAGCCTGAGCGTTTGTCGGGAGGCCAACGTCAGCGAGTGGCATTGGCCCGTGCGTTGGTGCGTCGGCCCCAGCTCTTGCTGCTGGATGAACCGTTTGCCGCGTTGGATGCTGAGGCCAGTCAAACGCTTCGGCAAGTATTGTTGACCCTTCATCAGACATGGGGAACAACAACGCTTCTGGTGAGCCATCACGAGGTAGATGTGCAGACACTCGCCGACCGGGTCGTTCGCCTGGTACAAGGTCGTATTCAAACAGATGAGATTATAGCGAACCGAATTGCTGACAAAAGTGAACTGGAAGTAATTCTACATATTGCCTATGATGACGCCCGACAACAATGGGTTGTTGAAACCGCGACGACGCAAATTCAATCGTCTAATCCGATTTGGGCAAATCGACGCGTGGGCGATTTAATTCGGATTGGGGGACGATAGACCAACGTGAATCAGCTTAGGTGGAATTATGATCCCTCGGCCATTTTAACCCGAATGCTGACCGTTACATCATCGGCTAAAACCAGACTGGATTTACCGATATTAAAATCCAGGCGATTGACTTTCAGACTACCCATAAACTCGTTTTTGGCCGATACGGAAAACGGCATCTTTACCTCTCGGCGAATACCTTTCATGGTTAGCTCAAAAATGCCTTCGTACGTGTTAGAACTGATTTTTTGGATGCTCTTCGACTGTAGCGTAATCAATGGATTCTTTTCGGCGTCGAAATAATCCGGTTTCTGTAAATGCTTATCTCGTAGAGCCAGTCCCGTTTTGATGGTATTGACCGGAACCGACGCTGAAATTTGAGCCTGTTCAGGATGTTCAGGATTAAACTGAATGGTTGCCTCCAGGCCTGTAAACGAGCCATTTACAGTTAATCCCGCATTGGTGATCTGAAAACGGATTTCCGATTCGTCAATTTTGGTGCGCGAAAAAGCAGCACCGACAAACAGGCAAAGCAGCAAACAAAGCCGTGAACGTGAGTACATACTAGTGCTTTGGTAAAATAGATTCTAGATGTTTCTATAGATTCTCGGGGCCGCCCGCGCGGTTGATTCTATTGTGCTGATAATCAGAAACGATAGAGCCAAGAGGATCTATAGAATCTAAATTGGAACAGCACTGGTTAAAGCGTTTTTAGGAAAGCCAGTAACGCATTTCGATCGGTTGCTGATAGCTCAAGCCCAAACTCATGTCCCCGAACGGCTCTCGTTTTAACATCGGCTCCTTTAAATCCTGTTGGTACATACTTGTCCTGTAGTCGATTTGGGTCGAGCATATCAGGTAGGGTGGCTAACGAACCATCGTGTAAGAAAGGCCCTCGATACCAAACACCCTTTAATGATGGCACTTTATAATAACCTGTACCACGTCGTGTTTTCATCGTATAACCCGGATCGGTCCCGATCGAAATATCGAAAATGTCGTATTTTTTTAGATGGTCATCAGGCACGGTAAACCCATCGGCAGGGGTTAGCATATTGTTCGTATAGAGCGGGGGCGTATGGCAACTAACACAGCCTTGCTCAATGAAAATGGTTTCACCACGCTTCGACAGTGCACTGGGTTTATTCGGATTGACGGGTGGTTTCAGGGAATAAACGTACTTGGATATGGCATACAGCTGGGCTTCGCTATGCCGATCGAATGTGCCTGTAAACTGACTTTTACCGGCTTCGGGTCGCGTTTTATGCTGAGCACCAACGGGAATGTAGCCGTCATAATCGCCTAAAAAATCCAGTGCCTGATTGAGAGCAATGTAACGCATCATATCACCAATATTCCGATGGCGGGATAAACCGCCGTGATCCAGATAGGTGCGTTCCTGAACGCCAATTAAGTCTGGCACCGAAGGAGGGAACAATATACTGGTACCCTGACGCCCAAATGCGCCAGGCGGTACGGCTTCGAAAGCTTTAACAATAGCCGCTTTTGAGCTATGGCTAAGCTGACTATTGGGATCGTCTTTGACAAAGGGGGCATCGAACAAAACACCCGTTAAAAATTGGGCGCTTGCCTCCGGAAAATTAGGATTACGGATCAACCAGGCGGTGGCCAGATCGCCAGGGAAGTTGCCCTGAGCGCCTTTGAGTACCGTACCGTTCGGCTCAACACGCGTATGGCACATACTACAGGCAAGATTTCCAGTGAGTACTTTCCCTTTTTCTGTAATAACGTAGCGGGCATAGGGCATAATGCCCTCTTGGGTTACTGGCATTTTGGTATACGCATAAAAAGCCGGATCGCGAACGTCTTCATTCGATAGGATAGCGCCGTCGGTGTCAATAGGCGTATCGAAAAGCACCTCGCCCGCCTTGATCCAGTCCGCTTCGGTTTTGAGCTTTGCTGGATCGAAAACAACCTGAGGCTCCTGTTTCTTCAGCCATTCCCAATAGCCTTTGGGTTCGCGCCCTGGTGCGTAAACCGGATAGCTTTTATAAATAACCCGTTCGGGCAGTTTATAATAATAATCACTCGACACGTGTTTGGGCGAAGCCTTTGAGGTAGCTAAAGGCAGTTCAACGGTCGCCATTGCGGTACTGTCCCAGGTGCGTGGAATATCGGGTGTGTAGGAAATGGATAAGTTAGCTTTATCGCCCTTTTCCTGAGTCGTATAGCTAAGAATACCCAGAAATAAACAGCTTAATAAGAGAATGGATAGAACCTGCTTCATGCGGTATAACCGGTTTTTTAGCAAAATATACCATCAGGTAATGTCTTTCACAACTCTTTGAGCGTGCGGTCAAGGTTAAAAGAAGGTAAGGCTATGAGTCATTATTCAAGAGAAGCATAAACTAAGACTGTTTTGCCTAGGTGAGGTTGTTATTTGTTTGTAAATCAATGTGTTGTGATAAGTTGATTTTGAACTTAGCCATGCAATAAGGCGTTTAGTTACTAGACACTCAACAACTGATTAATGCCTGATTTCAATCCATCGATTATTCTGTATACAGCCGATTCACTCAACGAACGGGGCGAAGCTGTGCTGGCCCAATTTCCGAATGCCGAAACGCTCGAATTGAAGCAGCATAACCGACTACCCGAGTTGGGTATGAATCATTTTAAGGTTAAATCCGATGTGCTGGTGCTGGGTAAATTGAAGGCCCAGGATATTAAATGGAGTGGTCGCAGTGCCGATTATATTGCGCCGAGTCTGGCGAATGGATGTTTTGGAGCCTGTACGTACTGTTACGTCGATCGGCATAAAAATGTCAATCCAATTACCTTGTTTACCAACATCGATGAGAATCTTGCCAGCGTTGATCGGCATGTTCATTCGCTTGCCTGGCCCAAACCAGCTAACCAGACCGATCCAGCTTTCTGGACGTACGACATCGGTTGTAACTCGGATATCTCGATTGATTATGACCTGACGGATGGCATACAGCAAGTATTTGCTTTTTACCGCGACCATCCACGAGCCAAGGCCACCTTTGCCACTAAATTTGTCAACCCGGCACTTCTCAACTTTGATCCCAAACGGAAAATACGGATTCGGTTTAGTCTGATGCCCAGCCATGTTAGTAAGCTCGTTGACGTTCGAACGGATAGTATCGAAAAGCGAATAGCGGCTATTAATGACTTTTACGATGCAGGCTACGAGGTTCATGTGAATTTCTCGCCCGTCATCGTTTATAGTGGCCCCGACGGTGACCGTAAGGCATGGCGTAACGACTATCGGGAGCTATTTCGCCAACTCAACGCGGCTGTTCGTCCTGAGGTCCGGCAGCAGCTCAACTGCGAAGTTATTTTCCTGACCCATAATCAATGGCAACATCAGGCCAATTTAATCATTAACCCAAAAGCCGAAGAGTTGCTGTGGGTGCCTGAATTACAGGAGAGTAAAGTCAGTCAATTTGGCGGGTGGAACATCCGTTACCAACATCAGTTGAAGCGAAAAATGATTGCCATTTTTGAGCAGTTGGTACAAGAGGAGATCCCGTGGTGTGGAGTTCGGTATATTTTCTGAACCGCACGGGCGGCCCCGCGGGGCCGCCCGTGCGGTTCAGACTAATGACTATGCTGCTTCACATATTCATCCATCGAAAACTTGCCTGAGCCGATGACCAGAAATAAGAGGAGGAGCAACAGAACGATGACGGACAACCAAAGTTCAGAATTCATGGGGGAAAATCCCTGACGAATGTTGACGAAGAAGAGCGCACCCACTAGAATGGGTAATTGGAGGATGACCATTAAACGGGTCAGGCAACCGAGTGCAATCAGAAAACCGCCCATGAGGTGGGCAAAGGCTACATAGTGGACCAGCATAACTGGCCAGAGGCTAAAATGTAAACCACCGACAAGTCGGGTCAAGTAGGCCGTATCACTAATAAAACTGACGCCTTTCAGCACCAGTATAATGCCCAGCATAATGCGTAGGGCGTCGGTCCAGGCTGGGTGATGCGTATCACCCCAGTTTTCAATTCGATTTAAAACATTCATACCTGTAAGCGTTTAGTGAAAACTAATCGAATCTACAGATACGATAGCTAAAAAACAAGCTGATTGTTAGTAGTTTACGGTATTCGGTTTGCGGTTTTTGGTATAAGATAACGAGTTGGTCTGCCTTAGGATAATTTCACGGGAGCTACCGTAGCGACGGATTGCCGTAAACTCAAAACCGAATACCAAAAACCGTTTTATACTTCCTCTAACGGGCCAACATGAACGGGTGGCAGTTTCGCATATTCGTCGTCATCAAAAATTCTTGACCGAATCAGAAACCGAACGCCCAGTGGAATTTCGAGTGAGAAACTGGCTCCCCGTCCACGGGTCACATCGACGGTTAAGTGCGTATGTTTCCAGTACTCAAACTGATCGCTCGACATCCAGAAGTCGCAACCATCAATTTGCCCGAGCAGCACATCCGACGAACCAATAATAAATTCACCCACGGCATAACACATAGGAGAGGAACCATCGCAACAACCGCCACTCTGATGAAACATGAGTGGTCCGTGTTCAGCGCGGAGTTTATCAATAATCTCGGCAGCCGCCGGAGTGAGGTCTATTCTATCCATAATGAGCGAAAGAATGAATGAGCGAAAGTGTGAATGAGTGAAGAATGCTATCCATTGTAATTCGCACTTTCACTCATTCACACTTTCGCTCTTTAATCAAAAGAAGCCCAATTTATTCTTGCTGTACGAAATCAGGAGGTTTTTAACCTGGCGATAGTGATTTAACATCATCAGGTGGTTTTCCCGTCCGAAGCCTGACTTCTTATAACCTCCAAACGGTGCATGAGCTGGGTAATCATGATAGCAGTTCACCCACACTCGACCCGCCTGAATCTGCCGGGGAATAGTGTACAGTTCATGCGCATCCCGTGACCAGAAACCCGCACCTAGCCCGTAAAGCGTATCATTGGCGATGGCAACAGCTTCCTCGGCATCTTTAAACGTCGTAACCGACAGAACAGGCCCGAAGATTTCTTCCTGAAAAATCCGCATTTTGTTGTTGCCCTTAAAAATGGTCGGTTGAATATAGAAACCACCTTCTACGCTGTTGGCTGGACCGCCACCTGTCAGTACTTCGGCACCTTCCTGCTTGCCAATGTTGATGTACGACAGAATTTTCTCGTACTGGTCGTTACTGGCCTGCGCTCCCATCATGGTTTCTGGATCGAGTGGGTGGCCGAGTTTGATGGCTTTGGTCCGCTCGATTACCCGCTCGATAAACTTATCATAAATGTCCTCGTGAACCAGCAGACGTGACGGACAGGTACAGATTTCGCCTTGGTTCAGTGCGAACATCACCGCGCCTTCCACACATTTATCGAAGAACTCGTCGTCGGCATCGGCAATGGATTTCATGAAAATGTTCGGCGACTTACCCCCCAACTCCATCGTAACAGGAACCAGGTTTTCGGAAGCGTACTGCATAATCAGTCGTCCGGTGGTGGTTTCGCCCGTGAACGCCACTTTGTTCACTCGCTTGTGTTGCGCCAATGGCTTACCCGCTTCGGGGCCAAATCCCTGAATAATGTTCACCACGCCAGGCGGTATGATACCTTCCAGTAATTCAATCATAATAGCCAGCGACGTAGGTGTTTGCTCGGCTGGTTTAATCACGACGCAACAGCCAGCGGCCAAAGCAGGCGCCAGTTTCCAGGTTGCCATCAATAACGGGAAGTTCCAAGGAATAATCTGGCCAACTACCCCAACTGGCTCCTTGATAATCAGCGACAGTGTATCGGCATTCAGCTCCGTTGCCGAGCCTTCTTCGGCACGAATAACTCCTGCAAAATAACGGAAGTGATCAACCACTAAAGGTAAATCGGCTGCCATCGTCTCGCGGAGAGCCTTGCCGTTTTCAACGGTTTCAACGCGGGCCAGAAATTCCAGATTCTGTTCAATCACATCTGCAATCTGGAGCAATACTTTACTACGCTCCGTAGCCGAGGTTTTTCCCCAGGATTCAAACGCTTTATGGGCCGCATCAACGGCTAGATCGACATCGGCGGCTTTGGAGCGAGGCATTTTAGCAATCAGGCTACCATCCACCGGCGATTCGTTGTCGAAATACTCGCCACCAACGGGAGGCACCCATTTACCGCCAATGTAGTTTTCGTATTGGGTCTTGAACATTGGCCGGGGCATAATTTTGCTCGGTGCTTCAACAGTTTGCATGGTTTAAAAGGATTTATGTGATTTAATTAGCTTCTTCACAAATTTTGCCGAAATTGTACAACTATAATTGCGTTATACTCTCAAATACTTACGGAATTCTCCCATTCTCGAACGCATGAAAAAAATTGAAAACGGTAGCAAGGATAAAGCGATTAGCGCGTGGGGAGCACGGTTGGATACGCTGGTAGAGAATAAGTTAACCCTTAGTCATGACGAAGCCGAGCTGCATTTATATGAGACATTTCAGCAAGCCGACCTGATTCAGCTACGGTTCAATGCGCCCGTAATGACCAGCATGTTGAGCGGGAGGAAAGTGATGCATCTGCGTGAAATGGACCCGTTCGATTATCAACCCGGAGAGTCCTTATTATTACCCTCTGATCGACTGATGCAGATCGACTTCCCAGATGCCACGACCGATGATCCGACGCGTTGTCTGGCCTTAACGATATCCGACGAGTTTATCCGCGACACAATCGCTGAACTGAATGAGAACATTCCAAGGGTAGAAACAGTGGATCAATGGCAGCTCAGTACGGATAATTACCTGCTACGTAACGACCCGGAAATCAGCTCGTTACGGGATAAGTTGATTCGGCTGTTTCGGGAAAATAACCCATTCAAGACGTTCTTTATCAAAAATACCCTGCGTGAACTGATCGTTCGGCTCACGCAAACGCAGGTGCGAACTGGCTTACTACTGCACACGAACCAGCATATCAATACGAACCGGCTGGCCTATATCGTGACGTATATCCGGGAGAATATCACCCGTAATTTATCGGTAGAGGAATTATGCGATAAAGCCTGTCTATCTAAATCACACTTTTTCCGACTTTTCAAAAGTGAGCTGGGTGTATCTCCGGCCCAATTCATTCTGACGGAGCGCATTCGCCGGGCGAAAACTATCCTGAGCAATCCGGCTAAAACCATTACAGATGCCTGCTACGAATCGGGTTTCAACAGCATAACCCATTTCAGTAACGCGTTTCGGTCGGTAGAGAACATCTGCCCTCGCCAATTCAAGCGGCAACTGTCAAGGCTGAATTAAAAGACTGTTTCAGGTTCAACGTTCCATGTTTCATCCGCCAATTGTGTCGTTAAAACATGGAGCATTGAACATGGAACCTGAAACAGAAATAACTATCTTTGGGTAGTTATGAAAGCAAAAACTGCCGCAAAAGCTGTCTTTACAGCACCTACGCTTGAGTTCATGAGCGAACTCGTTCAAAACAACAATCGAGAATGGTTTCAGGTGAATCGGTCTCGCTATGATGCAGCTAAAGCCGAGCTTTGTGGAGTAGTGGAACGAGTGCTGGCGGGCCTCAGCCCATTTGAACCACTGGCGAATACCAGTGTAAAAGATTGTATTTTCCGCATCAACCGCGACATCCGCTTCTCGAAAGATAAAGCTCCTTATAAATCAAATCTTGCCTTTGCCATTGGTCCCGGCGGACGGCATTCGGGGCGAATTGATTACTACGTACATATTCAGCCGGGTAACCAGTCGTTTCTGGGGGCGGGTATGTGGCAGCCGACACCGGCTAATCTGGCCAAATTCCGACAGGAAGTGGATTATAATGTTCAGGAGTTGAAAGATATTATTGAAGCCGACGAGTTCAAAGCGTATTTCCCCGAAGCGCATGGCGAGACCTTGAAAGTAATGCCCAAAGGTTACCCCGCCGATCATCCTGAAATTGACTTACTGCGCCGGAAAGAGTTATTCTTCATGCACCGCTACACCGATAAAGAGGTATTGAAACCTACCTTCGCGGATGAAATCGTACGCGGCTGTCGTATCATCAAACCCTACTGCGATTTATTGAATTACCTGTTCTACGACGAGAAGGAGGAGCAGGTGACGTTGTAGGAGGGGGGCATACCTTTATAATTCCTAAACTTTTATACCAAGTTCATTTGCAATATTTTTCGTCAGTTTCGATAAAACTCTTTTATGTAATTTTTCTTCTCGAAGGTGGTTACCAAATAACATCTCAATAATTTCTTCTTTTGAAGAAAAAACTTTTTCTCCGTTTGCCTTATGAAACTGCTCAATAAGTTCTTGAATTTTCGTGTCTGTATATAAATATGCTTTATAAATTATTTCTCCTGCATAAGCTTTATGAAAAGCATACTGCTCTTCAATGTGAAAAACACTTAAGCTTTTATTTGTTCTAGCTGCTTTACCTGTATTTGCCGTCACTATTGTTTGTAGCGTAATATCAAAATTCTTCTTGCCTAGCAAAAAATCTACTTTGCTTATATTAGTTTTGAAATGAATTGTATCTTCTGTACCTTCTATAAATGGATGAATGTGAGTACTAGGTCTAAATTCCTTCTGACCTTTAAGATTGGCATTGCATACATAGCAACTTGGAATCAAGTTGTAGAATGATAAGGCAAAGTAAGGATGTTTAGATTTTTTAAAGAAATGATCGTATTGTGGTCTTGTTTTTCCTTTCGAAGTTTTTATTGTGAAAGTATATTGAGTATTGCAATAAGGACAAACATTTAATTCCATTCTTAATGAGTGATCGTAAGCCCATTTTCCTTCATTATCTGTTGTAAAGAAATTGTAATTAAAGAGTGAGAAAATTTCATCTTTAAGTATTCTTTTTGCTTCACGTACTTGCTTTCTTGTTCTTGGGTCTGGAAAAATATTTACTCTGAATGTTTCTAAAGCTAAATAGAGTGGATAAAGTAGATTAGATAAATTTTCAAGGTCTGCTGGTTTACTAACAATTATATCTTTTAGGTGGGCTTTAATTTCCCTGTAAAAAATTTCTTCATCTACTAAGTGATTGTGAATTGCATTATTTATTTTTTGTTCAATAAGAGTAGGTAGATCAAGCTTACTTACTACTTCTTTGTAGAATATTTCAGCTAAGGTGTCAAGTTCTTTTATTGATTTTCCAATTTTAATCATTTTTTCTTTTTCTTTAGTTCTCTAATCCTACTTTGAAGCTCTGCTATTTCTTCTTCAACTCCAAATTTTTCAAACCACATTTCTTGTAATTTCCTTTTTAATATGGGCTCGCCGATGATATTAATCGTTTTTTTATAGTCGGCCTTTCTTTGTTTTGATTCGCTAGTCAAAAATTTAATTATTTTATTGATCTTTTCTTCAGCAAATTCTCCCATTAAAGCGCCTTTCATATAAAATGAATCCGAAAATAATGTATGAATGTTGCCGCCAAATGTTTCTGCTCTGTCATTCAATACGCCTTGAACATGAACATGCTTGTTTGGTGTTTTCTCAATGAATATCACATTTGACTTTGGTAAATCAGATGTAATAAATGGAGTGTTGGATGTGAAAATAAATTGCAGATTATGGTCTTTTAGGAGTTCGCTTAAATAGTTAATAGCTATTTGAAAGAATTTCTTTTGCCATGCTGGATGAAAATAGATATCACCTTCATCAATTAAGATTACTATATTCTTCTTCAAATCTTCATGCTGAATTTGATGGTGTTTTAAATAATAAAACCTTGAAATGAAAGTAAATAATGACTGTTCTCCTGAACTAAGATTACGCCAATTAAAATCAAGAAAATCTGTTAACCCTTTTAAATTTATATATAGATTCAAGAACTTTGTAAGTTCTTCAAGGGCTTCTTCTTTTATTGAATATTTAATTGTTCCTATTTTTCCTTTTTCGAGGTGGAAAGATTGTTTTTTTAGGAGCTTTTCAATATAATTAAAAAAATCTAATGCAATTTTAGATTTTCTTTTATAGGTATCAATAGAGATTCCATATTTTAAATTACTATCGTAATATTTAACGCTAGATAAATTTTTGAAGAAATTGAAAATGAAACTTTTTATTGTGTCTTTTTTTGACAAATGAATATTACTTATGTAGCCTTTTGGCGAAGAGAATTCTCGGTCAGTAATCAAAAAATTTAGAAAAACAGAAACATAAATATTGTATAAGAACCTCGTTCTATTATTTAATCTTTTTGAAGAGAGTTTTTTTTCAAAAAAACCTATTATTTCCTGAATATCAATATCTTTTTTATTTTTAAAATTTCTCAAATCGTTGTCAAGTATTTCAATAAATAGGTGTTCTGGAAGCGGGAAATTTTTGAGTAAACCTGTGTAATCCGAGAGTAAAAATTGAATATTCCTCCTTATTTCATTTGCTCGAAAGCTATCATAGTTTCCGCCACTTACTAATAATTGCTTTCCTTCGTATTCGCTTGTGTCTGATTTTAGAAAAGCCAAAGTTGACAAGTTGTGCATACCTGCCATGTTTATTTCTTCACTTTTTAAATCAAATATATTGGAATAGAAAACATATTCTGCAGCTGAATAGTCTTGCCCATAAAGTCCGTTTGCCTCTGTTGGTATGTCAAATGGATATTTACATATTTCAAAATCTGTCTTGTCTTGACTTACCACTACATCGAAACTATTATTTGGTATTAATAGTATTTTTCTTTCAATGTTACCTTTGAACCTATATGCAATAATTGCTTGAGTTTCGATTGATGAGTAACCTTCAGGGAAAGAATTTTTTATAAAATCAAGAATGTTTGATTTACCTGAACCATTTTGGCCAATAATTGCAGTTACATTTAGAATATTTTCTTTTTCAAAGAAGTTTGGGATGAACTTTTTATTTTTTGAAATATTAAGTTTATATAAATCTTGGTTACTCTTTCCAATATCGAAAATAAATTCAGGAGAGAAATTGAAACCTTGTTCCTTAAAGTTTTTGTAATCGTATAACCAAATATAAAGTATCTCCATGTTTGTTTATATATTTCGAGTAACATTGTCTTATTATAAAAGACTATTCTTCATAAATATACAATAACTTTGCTTTCTTTTTGAAGTAATTTGTATTTTACTAATATAATCCAGTACGGTTGATTGTTTTTTATTCTATTGAAACCGAACTTTTTAAATTTTAGAGACTAAGTTGATCAAAAAGATTTCCTATAGTCTTAATAATTTGTTAACTCATGTGTTTGTATCAAGGGGCTATTTTACCTCAACGTGATAATTAGTTATCATCACTTCACATTGATCAACTCAAAATTAGACACATGTTTTAAGAAAATATCCCCAACAAAAAAGCCTGCCGTTTGAGTAAACGGCAGGCTTTTTATATAAATAAAGAATTTAAATTCTACTCAACAGCGATCAGCGAGACAGCTTTTGCTTCGAGCAAACTTTCACCCATCAAGTAGCAATCAGCAGCACGGGCGGCCTCACGACCTTCCGAGATGGCCCATACCACCAGCGATTGACCCCGGCGCATATCGCCCGCAGCGAATACTTTTGGATTGGTCGTTGTCTGGTAGTTGGTCGCTTTTACGTTACCGCGTTCGTCGTACTCAACGCCCAGATCGTCAAGCAAACCGTTGTGTTGTGGGTGCAGGAAGCCAGCAGCCAGCAACGCCAGTTCGCAGGGAACGTCGCGCTCAGAACCGGGTAGCTCAACCATTTGCATCCGACCGTTTTCGTTTTTCCAGGTCAGGTCAACAATGCGGAGTGCTTTCAGATTGCCATTCTCATCACCAATGAATTCTTTGGTGTTGATAGACCAATGCCGATCGCAACCTTCCTCGTGCGAGGTGCTGGTGCGGAGCATCATTGGCCAGTTCGGCCAGGGCGTATTTTCTGCCCGATCTTTCGGTGGCATCGGCATCAGCTCGATTTGCGTTACGGTTTTCGCGCCGTGCCGGTTCGACGTACCTACGCAGTCGGAGCCGGTGTCACCACCACCAATTACTACAACGTTTTTATCGGTTGCGAGCAACTCACCATCGCCGTATTTTTCACCCCGATGATCGACCAGCACAGGAATGTTGGCATTCCGCTTATTCTGCTGGCTCAGGAATTCCATTGCTGGGTAAATTCCTTTCAGGTTACGACCCGGAATCGGCAGATCACGCGGAACGGTCGAGCCGCCAGTCAACATCACTAAATCGAAATCGTTTAGCAGGTCTTTCGCTTTCACATCGACGCCTACGTTAACGCCCGTTTTGAAGATGATTCCTTCGGCTTCCATGACCGCTATTCGGCGGTCGATGGTCCATTTTTCGAGTTTGAAATCGGGGATACCGTACCGAAGCAAACCGCCAATCTGATCGGCCCGTTCGAAGAGCGTAACCGTGTGACCCGCTTTGTTCAACTGAGCAGCAGCGGCCATTCCGGCTGGGCCGGAACCAACAACGGCTACTTTTTTACCCGTGCGCTCTTTAGGCACTTTCGGCGTTACATAGCCATGCTCGAAAGCCGCTTCGATAATTGATTTTTCGATGAACTCAATGGCAACGGGCGGCTTGTTGATGCCCAACACACACGAAGCTTCGCAGGGGGCGGGGCAAATACGGCCCGTAAACTCCGGGAAGTTGTTCGTCGAACTCAGAATCTCATAAGCATACGCCCAGTTTTGTTCGTATACGGCATCATTAAATTCAGGAATGATATTGCCAAGTGGACACCCGCTGTGGCAGAACGGCGTACCGCAGTCCATGCAACGAGCAGCCTGCCGCTGAGAATCCTGCTCAGAGTGCGGCATTTCAATTTCCTTGTAATCATGAATCCGCTGTTGCGGGTCGCGCTTTTTGGGTAGTTCACGCGTAAATTCTAAAAATCCAGTAGGTTTTCCCATCGTATTTTACCCCTGCGTCACGTCTACGGTTATGTCCTGATAAACAATGTTTTTGTCGCGAATCTGGTCAGCGAGCGAGATACCCCGACCAGCTAGCGCCTGTCGGAAGTCACTTGGCATTACCTTCACGAACTTACTCATCTGATTGTCCCAATCCTGAATCAGGGCCAGGGCAACGTTACTGGTTGTGTATTGGAAATGCTTATCGATGTACTCGCGGATGATGCCCTGATCTTCGCCGTTTAGAGCCTCCAGCGCTACCATTTCTGGGTTTACTTTTGAGGCAAATGTGCCGTCCTGATCATAGACGTAAGCCACACCGCCCGACATACCAGCCGCGAAGTTTTTGCCTGTTTTGCCCAGAATGACTACCAAACCACCCGTCATGTATTCCAGACCGTGATCGCCCACGCCTTCAACAACGACTTTAGCACCTGAGTTACGAACACAGAATCGCTCACCGGCCATCCCGCGAATGAACGCTTCGCCCGATGTGGCTCCGTAGAACGATACGTTACCAACGATGCTGTTTTCGTCAGGCTTAAACTGAGCGGTGCGATCTGGGTACACAATCAATTGTGCCCCACAGAGACCTTTGCCGAAGTAGTCATTCGCATCGCCTTCAAGTTCGAGTTTAATACCACTCGTGCTGAATGCGCCGAAGCTCTGACCCGCTGTGCCGCGGAGTTTGATATGAATCGAGCTATCTGGCAAACCGGGGCCGCCATACACTTTCGAGATCTCGTTCGACAGCATCGTGCCGATACTCCGGTCGATATTCTGTACGGTGAATTCTCCATAAACGGACTCTACGGTACCGTCTATAGCAGGCTGGGCCAGCTCAATTAACTTACGGTCGAGTACTTCATCCAGGTGGTGGTTTTGTTCTTCCTGTTTGTACAGGGCCACGTCCAGATTCGTTGGCTCTTTATAGATCAGCGCGTCGAGATTGACTTTCTTATATTTCCAGTGCGCCAGGTTATTCCGTAGTTCAAGCATTTGCGACTGTCCAACCATCTCGTTGATAGTACGGAAGCCTAGTTCAGCCATGATCTCACGCAACTCCATGGCCAGGAAGGTGAACATGTTCACAACATGTTCGGGTTTGCCGGTAAACAGCGCACGGAGTTCCTTATTTTGCGTGGCCACACCCACTGGGCAGGTGTTCAGGTGACACTTCCGCATCATGATACAACCCGTAGCTACCAGCGCAGCCGTAGCCACCCCAAATTCTTCGGCACCGAGCAAAGCCGCAATCGCTAAATCACGCCCCGTACGCATCTGCCCATCGGCCTGTACCGTTACGCGACCCCGCAGTTTGTTTTTAACCAGCGTCTGGTGCGCTTCGGCTAACCCTAATTCCCAGGGAAGACCCGCGTGGCGAATCGATGAGAGGGGAGATGCACCCGTTCCGCCATCGTGTCCCGAAATCAGGATGTGGTCGGCATGGGCTTTGGCAACCCCAGTGGCAATGGTACCAACACCTGCTTCCGACACGAGTTTAACGCTGATTCGGGCGGCCCGGTTAGCGTTTTTAAGGTCAGAAATCAACTGCGCTAAATCCTCAATCGAATAGATATCATGGTGAGGTGGGGGCGAAATCAGACCAACACCCGGTGTGGAGTGACGTGTCCGGCCAATCCAGTCATCGACTTTGAAGCCAGGAAGCTGACCACCTTCGCCAGGTTTCGCTCCCTGGGCCATTTTGATCTGTAACTCCTGCGCATTGGTCAGGTAGTAGCTCGTTACGCCGAAACGACCCGAAGCCACCTGCTTAATTCCTGAATTCATGCTGTCGCCATTTTCGAGCGGAGTATAGCGGAGTTCATCTTCACCGCCTTCGCCCGAGTTGCTTTTACCGCCAATGCGGTTCATGGCAATCGCCAGCGTGGTGTGGGCTTCCCAGGAGATCGACCCAAACGACATGGCACCCGTCGCAAAGCGTTTGAAGATGCTTTCAATAGGTTCAACTTCGTCGATTGGGACGGGTGTACCTTTCTTGAACTTCAGCAGACCACGAAGGGTAATTGCCTTCTGGGTCTGATCGTCAATAAGCTGCGAGTATTTCTTAAAGATCGAGTAATCGTTCTTCTTGGTAGACTGTTGCAGTAAGTGAATCGTATCGGGATTGAAAATGTGTTTTTCACCCCGCTGTTTCCACTGATAGATACCACCAACTTCCAGGCGAGGAGTCGAAACCGACATGTCGGGGAAACAAACCGAATGACGAACGAGAATTTCCTTCGCGATTTCGTCGAGGCCCATGCCGCCAATGCGCGACACCGTACCGGTGAAATAGCGGCTAACCACATCCTGGTTTAAGCCAAGACATTCAAAGATCATGGCACCCTGATACGATTGCAGCGTTGAGATACCCATCTTCGAGAAGATCTTGAGCAACTCGCCATTGACCGCCTTCACATAATTCTTAAAGAGTTTGTCGAGGTCATAATCTACAGCCAGCAAGCCCTTTGCTTTCATGTGGGCAATCGTTTCGAACGCCATGTAGGGGTTCACGCCCGACGCGCCATAACCAATAAGCGTAGCTACGTGGTGGGTTTCCCAAACATCACCTGCTTCGACCACAATCCCGACTTTCCCCCGTAATCCCTGACGAATCAGGTAGTGGTGAATGGCGGCCGTTGATAATAACGATGGAATAGGCGCATGGCTTGAGTCAATAGCCCGGTCAGACAGAACCAGAATGGAATAGCCATCCTGAATGGCATCTTCGGCGTAGCGGCAAATCCGTTCGAGTGCCCGTTCGAGCGAGCGACCTTCCCCATCTGCGGTAAACAGACAGTTAATGGTTTTTGCCTGGAAATTTGGCTTGTCGATAAACCGAAGCTTGTCAAACTCCTTGGTTGTCAGAACCGGCTGGTCCAATTCAACCTGACGGCAGTGGACCGGCGATTCACTCAACAGGTTATACGTTGCGCCAACAAACGAAATTAGCGACATAATAGACCGCTCCCGAATGGAGTCAATCGGTGGGTTGGTTACCTGCGCAAATAGCTGTTTGAAATAGTGGCTCAGGTGCTGGCTCTGTTCCGAAAGGATGGCCAGGGGAATATCGATACCCATCGAGCCAAGCGCTTCTTTCCCTGTCTCCACCATCGGCGCCAGAATCATCCGCAGATCTTCCGATGTAAACCCGAACGCCTGTTGCATCCGTAGCAACTTGGCTGGTTCGTAAGGGCTATACGTCCGAACAGGCGCTTCTAAATCCTGAATTCTGATTTTATTGTCGTCGAGCCATTGCTGATACGGTTGACGGGCACAAATCTCGGCCTTAATTTCTTCGTCCGATACAATGCGGCCCTGTTCCATATCAACCAGGAACATCTTGCCCGGTTGCAAACGACCTTTCGAAACTACCGTAGCCGGATCGATGTCCAGAACCCCTACTTCCGACGCCATGATGACAATATCGTCATTAGTCACCCAGAACCGGGATGGACGTAGCCCATTACGATCTAGGGTAGCGCCTACGATACGGCCATCCGTAAATGAAATGGATGCCGGGCCATCCCAGGGCTCGATCAGAGCTGCGTGGAATTCGTAAAACGCTTTCCGAACCGGGTCCATGTGCTGGTTACCGTCCCAGGCTTCCGGAACGAGCATCATCATTACATGCGGCAGCGACCGGCCGCTCATCACCAATAATTCGATCGCATTATCGAGGTTGGCTGAGTCCGACTGTTTAGGGTCGCAGATGGGCAATAACATGTCCATCTCATCCTTCGTAAACTTGGATGATTCGAGCAGACCTTCAGCCGCTTTGATCCAGTTTACGTTACCACGTACCGTATTGATTTCCCCGTTGTGGGCAATGTAACGGAAAGGCTGAGCCAGTTTCCACGATGGGAACGTGTTCGTTGAGAAACGAGAGTGAACTACGCCCAGGGCCGAAACGACTTCCTCGTTCTGTAGATCAGGAAAATAAGGCTCTAATTGTAAGGTCGTTAACTGACCTTTATAGGTAATAGTCCGGCAAGAGAGCGACGAAAAGTAGAAGTGATCAACGCCAGCAATCGTCTCGTTAATAATACGAGTACTGTAGTTGCGCAGAATATAGAGTTTCCGCTCAAAATCTTCGGCAGTCGTCACATCGACCGGGCGTTTAATAAACACCTGTTCCATTTGCGGTTCGGCTGAACGCGAACCGTTGCCCAAATCACTGTTATTGACCGGCACAACCCGATAACACAGGAGTTCAAGACCGAGCCGCTTCATTTTCCGATTCAGAATAGCCCGGCACTCTTCGCGAAGCCACACGTCTTTCGGGAAATACACCATCCCTACACCGTATTCGAATGCGGGCGGGAGGTGAACACCCAGCTTACGGGTTTCGTCCACGAAAAACTCGTGCGGAATCTGGATGAGTAATCCAGCGCCATCGCCGGAGTTGGGTTCAGACCCAACGGCTCCCCGGTGTTCCATACGCCGAAGCATCTGGAGCGCATCCGATACAATCTGGTGAGACTTGCGACCTTTAATATGGGCCACAAAGCCAATACCGCAATTGTCGTGTTCAAACTCGGGGCGGTAAAGTCCCGCCAATTGGTCAACCTGATCAGACATGGTCGTAACAGTGTTGGATAAGGCCGTTGTTTCCCGCTCATCTGATTATCAGAATTGCAAAAAACTAGGGCGATTATTAAGAAAATCTAAATTAACTAGTAGCCCGGCGATTCTTAAATCCGGAGATGGTAGTCGGGCTGAAGGGCGTTTGTGACAAAGTCATGCAATATACTACCAAAAAAAATTGGCAAAAACAGCCTTTTCCAGAATTTTATAGTAAATGGTATTAATTGTGAATTTGATCATAAATGTTCTTGAAAAATGCCAATTTAATAGTACTCGGTGGGCCTGAAAGCGTACAATATAGCGCCTTCTGTAACTCAGATTGCCCAAAACCCTGATTCCTGATTAGGTAATTTCTGCAACGAGGGGCTAGCTGAGCGGACTACTTTTCGTGTTTTACAACTTTCCCGCCAATCATCACAAATTTAACCCGCTGTAGTTCAGTGATATCGGTTAAGGGGTCTGCTTTTACGGCGATAAGATCGGCCAGTTTACCTACTTCAAGCGTACCCAACTCGTTCTCTTTTCCCAGCATTTCGGCATTTACTTTGGTCCCTGCCTGTATAGCCTGCATAGGTGTCATGCCCAATTTAACCAGTTCGGCAAATTCACGGGCGGGAAACGTAGGTGGAAAACCTACATTATCGGTGCCCAGCGCAATTTTGACCCCTTTCTTAATGGCTAGCGAGAGCATACGATTCTTAACGTTCTCTGACTGGTCGTGTTTCCCTAATTGAACGGCCTTTGCGAGTGCTTTACTGTTAAAGTATTTTTCCTGAAAGAATAAACCTACGGCTAAGGTTGGTACAAGGTACGTTCCATGTTGTAGCATAAGATCGATGCCTTCTTCGTCCAGATATGAACCATGCTCGATAGAACGAACACCAGCTTTGACGGCCATTTTGATACCGTCGGTAGCATGAGCATGGGCCATGACCGGTCTGTGTCGCCGGGCGGCTTCATCCATAACGGCCTTTAATTCTTCAGAACTGAAATGGACATCCTGCGGATTATCGCCGACGGTCATAAAAGCGCCTGTCACTAATATTTTTATCCAGTCGCTGCCGTGTTTGATTTCCTCCCGAACGGCTTTGCGCATTTCCTCCGGGCCGTTTGCAACAAGGCCATCGGCAATCATTGGCTGTTCGTACGACAGAAAATTAATATCGCCACCACCACCGGTTACCGATATATAATGACCTGCCCCGTAAATGTGCGGACCAATGAATAACCCTTTATTAATTGCGTTCCGAATATCGAATTGCGCATAGGCCACATCGGCATCGCCAGCAATGCGGAGAGTTGTCCAGCCAGCCGACAGTAAGTCCTGCATAATCTTGAGGCCTTCCAGTGCTTTCTGAGCGGATGACCGGCGGAGATGGTCAACCTGATAATCGTCTTTATCGATAAAGGGATGGACGTGAGCATCAATCAGGCCGGGGAGTACCGTATAATTACCGAGATCAGTAATGGGAATACCCTTAGGGATACTATCCTTACTACCTATTGCAACAATCCGGTCGGCATCGATAATGATGGCAGCGTTTTGCGTGACTTTTCCCGTACCATCAATTAATTGTTTACAAACAACGGCGGTTTTTTGCGCGAGCGTTCTCGTGCTTACTAGCCCCACCATCATAAACCCTACCCAATAATTTTTTAATCGCATTTGCCGATCGCATAAAGGTTCGATGTTTAAGGTTGTTGAGTAAATAATTTTTTTGACAGGATTCCATTCCTGTCAAATCTTGTTAATCCTGTCAAAAAATAAGCTTTTAGAAAAGGAGCACTTCCTCAAAAATAGCCAAAAACAGACAGATAACCTAGCTCGAGAGGCATAAAAAAAGCCGCTCAATTGAGCGGCTTTGCAGTTTTTGTGATTCGGCTGGGATTCGAACCCAGGACCCATACATTAAAAGTGTATTGCTCTACCAGCTGAGCTACCAAATCATTTCCCTTGCGTTAAACGGTGTCGTTCGTCGTTTGGGAATGCAAAAGTAGAGGTTTCTTTTTATAAACGCAATAGCACCCTAAAAAAAAGTTAATTGCTGGGTAAGCTTTATGGCTTCAACGGCTTCACGAACATCATGAACCCGCAAAATCGAGGCCCCTTTTAGGAGGGCGGCCGTGTTTAAAACCGTAGTGCCATTCAGGGCTTCATCGGCTCTGATGTTCAGGGTTTTCCAGATGGTTGTTTTGCGGGAAAGACCCACTAGAATAGGCTCGTCGAATAGCTGAAAGGAGTCCAGTTTACTGAGTAATTCAAAATTTTGTTTGGGGGTCTTCGCGAAGCCAAATCCAGGGTCTAAAATAATATCGTTAGCACCCAAGGCTCGCAACTCGGCCAGGCGGATGGCTAATTCATCAATAACCTCCGTAACGACATTAGTATAGGTTGCCAGCGACTGCATGGTTTGTGGGGTGCCGCGCATATGCATTAGTATATACGGAACGCCGAGCGTGGCTACCGTTTCGAACATGGCCGGGTCGAGTGTGCCACCTGCCACATCGTTGACTACAGACGCTCCTGATTGTACGGCCTGTCGGGCTACCGATGCGCGAAAGGTATCTATGGAGATCAGGGCATCCGGGAAGTTTGCCCGAATCGATTCGATGACCGGCACTACTCGGTCGGCTTCTTCGGTTGGGCCAACGGGGGCAGCGCCGGGTCGGGTTGAGTAACCGCCAATATCTAAAAAGGTAGCTCCATGATCGAGCATCTGTTGCGCTAGCTCAACGGCCATCAACGTAGCCGTTTTGTCGGGTATGATCCGGCTATCGGCAAAGAACGAATCAGGGGTTGCATTTAGAATGCCCATAACCACGGGTTGACTCAAATCAACCAGCCGCCCCCGGCAGTTCAGCGTTTTTTTCGTAACTTTCGGCATAAAAAGAGTCAATAGTCATTAGTCGATAATTGCCAGTAGCTTACTATCGACTAATGACTATTGGCTATCGACTATGAACAATACAGAATCCGAATATCGGCAGGTTATCCAACGCTGCAAAGACCTTTTCCTGAAAAAGAATAAAGATTATGGCACCGCCTGGCGTATTCTGCGGCTGTCGAGCATCACCGACCAGATTTTTATTAAAGCGCAACGAATTCGTACGTTGCAGGAAACGGGGGTGAGTCGCGTAGGGGAGGGCATTGAGCCTGAATTTGTGGGGATCATTAATTACTGCGTTATGGCCTTGATTCAGATTCAGTTAGCTGGGGACAAACGCACCGATATTCCAACCGATGAACTTGAACAGCTTTACGACAAAGAAATTGGCGAGGTTATTGAGTTGCTTTTTGCCAAGAACCACGATTATGGCGAAGCCTGGCGTGAGATGCGGGTTAGCTCCATGACGGATATTATTCTAATGAAGCTATTACGTACGAAGCAAATTGAAGATAATCGGGGTGCTACGCTGGTATCCGAAGGCGTAGAAGCTAATTATATGGATATGATTAATTACGCCGTTTTCTGCTTGATAAAACTAACAATTAAGTAGACAGGATTGCCAGGATGAACAGGATAATCATCAAGAATGAAATCCTGTTCATCCTGGCAATCCTGTCAAAAAAATATGAATCCAACTACATCGCAGCCTAAAGTCAAAACCGGCACGCCACCCATGCTGATTGCCGCCCGTATTGCTCGTATTCTGGTCGGGATTGTCTTTATTTTTTCAGGATTGATCAAACTCAATGACCCCGTTGGGACGCAGATTAAGTTCGAAGAGTATTTTGAGGTGTTCGCGCAGGATGTCCCGTTTTTGCACGATTTCTTCATGGCGTTAGTGCCGTTCACGCTAATTATGTCGGTCTTGTTCTGCGCGGCAGAAATTATTCTTGGCGTAGCTTTACTGGCGTCTTATAAGCCGAAAGTAACGGTCTGGCTGCTGTTCTTCCTGATCGCCTTTTTTACCTTCCTGACGTTCTATTCGGCTTATTTTGATCGGGTAACCGACTGCGGCTGTTTTGGGGATGCCATTAAGCTCAAACCCTGGACATCCTTTTCGAAAGACATTGTCCTAATGGTGTTGATCCTGTTTATTATCGGTCACCGAAACCGGCTTCGATCGCGTAATACGGGTTGGCTGGTGGGTATTACCGTTGCCCTAACGCTGGCGCTTGGGGTATATGCCGTTCAGTTTTTGCCCCCAATCGATATGCTGCCTTATGCCGTTGGCAAAAGTATTCCGGCACAAATGAAACCATCTGAACCCCTGCGTTACAAATATGTGATGGAGAAAGATGGAAAGACGGAGGAGTTTGAAACGTACCCAACCGACCAAAGCTATAAGTTCAAAGAAATGGTGTTGGTCAATGAAAAAGCCAAACCCAAAATTACAGACTACCGTGTCTGGAACGATGAGGGCGATTTTACACAGCAGACGTTTGAAGGGAACAAGCTGTTTATCATCGTAAAAAATACAAAAGGCATTGACGCCGGAAGCCTGCCTGCCATTCGGGCCTTGATCGAGGGTTTACGGGGTACCAACATCGCTCCCTATATTCTGACCTCTACCAGCGACGAGGAGATTAAAGCGTTCCGTAAAGAGTATCAATTAGAAAACGTTCCCTATTATAAAGCCGATGCCACCGTTCTGAAAACCATCATGCGATCAAACCCAGGTACCTGGCTAATGAGCAATGGTGTCGTGCGCGGCAAATGGCATTATAATTCAACACCGGATGCGGCTGAGGTGAAAGAAAGAGTAAAATGAGTGAAAGAGTGAATGAGTGAATGAGCGAAGAACTGCTGTGTCCAGTATTCGCTCATTCACTCATTCACTCTTTCACTCTTTAAGTATGAAAAATATCTTCCTTATTGGTATGCCCTCGTCGGGCAAGAGTACGTTGGGTAAACGAATTGCCGATATATTACATTATCGGTTTATCGATACCGACAAGATTATTGTTCGGGAGGAAGGTCGTTCCATCCCGGAAATTTTTGCCCAATCGGGCGAAGCGTATTTTCGGGAGGTCGAGCGTCGGGTGTTGCGCACTATACGACCGGGTGATAGTCTGGTTGTATCAACCGGGGGTGGTATGCCCTGCTTCCACGAAAATATGGACTATATTAAATCGACAGGCGTATCTATTTTTCTGGATGTACCCGTTGAGGTGCTCGTTCGTCGAATTCTGGCGCATGGGCATGAGGATCGACCGCTAAACAACCCGAATGATCCAGAGTTGCTCGCTGTTTTGCAAAAACGATACGAAACCCGCTTACCTATTTATACGCAGGCAACGATTACGGTTTCGGGCGAAACAACCGAAGATGAAATCCTGCGACGAGTGGGCGCGTGGCTGTAGGAAGTCTAAAGAACTAACTGATATCTTCCCAAAGCTCAAGGCTATTTCCTTCCGGGTCAAGGATATGCACAAACTTCCCGTAGTCATAAACGGCTATTTCATCCAGTATCGTTACGCCATTACGTTTTAGTTCTTCTACCAGTTCTTCAATATTCTCGACCCGGTAATTGATCATGAAGTCCTTTTTGGAGGGGTCAAAGTATTGGGTGTTTTTGTCAAAAGCTCCCCAAACGGTTGACCCTTTTTTGCTGGGGTCGTCTGCATCGAGCCAGTTGAAGGTGGTTCCATAAGCATCCATGGGTAATCCTAGATTTTGAGCGTACCAGTCTTTCATTTTCTGCGGATCATCGCACTTGAAGAAGATGCCGCCTATGCCAGTTACTTTTTTCATGTATCTAATGTAAATAATGGAATAAGATAAACTACGGTTTTTGTGGATATTTACTGCACCTCATTACCAAATTACCAAAACATACTCATGAGCATCACCAAAACGGTATTTATATTTCTTGTGACCTATCTGATAGGCCATTCGCTCGTTGCTCAGTCAACCGTAGCTGTTTCTTCAGGTGGCCCTGCTGGGTTCGGTAACAATGCCAGAGCCGGGAAATACGCTACTATCCGGGGTTTCAGAATGTATTACGAAGTATATGGTACTGGTAAACCATTGCTCCTGATTCACGGGAACGGGGGCTCTATCAATAATTTCAGTAATCAGATTCCTTATTTCGCCAAAAACTACAAAGTGATTGCTGTCGATAGTCGGGCACAGGGAAAATCGGTAGATACCCGCGATTCGCTTACGTACGAAATGATGGCTGACGATTTCAATGCGCTCCTGAATCAGCTGCATCTCGATTCGTGCTACGTGATTGGCTGGAGCGATGGCGGCATCAATGGCTTGTTGTTGGCTATGCGGCATCCCGAAAAAGTAAAGAAACTGGCCATTACCGGCGCCAACCTGTGGCCCGATACAACGGCCATTGAACCGGGCCTTTTTCAATGGATTATCTCACGTAATGATAGCCTGGGTAGGGTAACCCAAACCGTATCGGTAAAGGCGGAGAAAAAACTGCTTAATCTGATGGCGTTTAATCCTCATATTTCGACCACTGCGTTGAAAAAAGTAAACTGCCCAACGCTGGTCATTGGGGGGGATCATGACGTGATTCTGCCGAAACACACGCTGGCAATTGCCGAAGCCATCCCGAACGCTTATCTGTGGATTTTACCCAATTCCGGCCATTCGACCCTCGTTCGCTACAAAGATTTATTCAATCAAATCGTTGGGGAGTTTTTCAAAACGCCTTTTCGGAAAATCGACGGAATGGGTAAATTGGATTGAACTTGAGAACGGTTCGTTTTTAGTAAGTAGGCATTCTGCGTTCGGTGAGTGAACTGGTATGAAAATCAGTTTGTCTTCTTAATGACGTATAGGAATAGGCGTCAATTTAGACTTATTAAAATGAAACTATATTGATTATTCTCTTTCTCAACTCTGTAGAATTTATTCCTCATAAGTAGCTAATAACGTTACTAGCCTGTTGCCCTTTCAACCTATACTGAAGTAGTAGAAATGGCGTATACAGCGGAAATACGACGTATTTAAGTCTAGGACTCGCTCATGTCGTTATCCTGAATAATCCATTGGCAAGCATTTTGCCAATACATGACCATCCCGCTCGCCTTCTCGATTGACAAGACTGTTATTTTCTTAAACGTGATCTTCGCGTGTATGACAGAGATTTCTGTACTGCTGTATGAAAAACGAAGGGTATCCTTCCAGCTGTAACCACGAATCGTTGATCAAAAGTCTGTTTGTTAGTCAATCTGTTTTACCTAGTCTATGTTTAGTACGTCCATGTTGAGCCTGTCAATAACTTCTACTAACAGTCCGATTTTTCGGGATGCTTCCTTGCAGATGAGAGGTGGTTTGTTTAGCTGGAGTCGTCAGGTAATGGTTCAATTCACGGTACTTTTGGTAGGCTTATTTTATATGTGTGCTGTACTGGAGGTTGATCTGGGTAACACCGAGGATAGCTTTGGCGATGTTTATGATACCTATGTTTTCAGCACTCCCGTACAAGCGCCCAAGCTGTCTTCGGGGGTCTATCGGAAAATTCTGCCAGCCCAGGCAGTTGGTACTCCCGACAAACGTCCGATAGTGTTTTCTGTAGACTGGTCGTTTGTGTTCGCTTTAGTACCGCTGGCCTTTTACGTAGACAAGCCTATTAAACGTAGGTGTCTGCAAGTGGTGCATGCCATCTGGCGGCTCTGAGCCCTTCTATTCTCTTCTTGTAACCTATTGATCAATTGCACGTCTCAGTCTGTTAAAGGCAGCGGCATGGCGTTGATTCCGTGGGCATCCATTATGGATCGAGTCCCGAATCAGCCAGATCAATTGACTTCCTTATGTTTCTCAAGCTTGTCGTCAACGAAATGAATCGTTGGAGCAAGTGGCTGTTACCATGTATTTCTTACTTGCTTCTATTGTTAATCACTTTCGTTATGGCTCCTGCTGATAACCCAATCGACGTATCTATTAAAGTTCCCGGCTGTGAAAGCCCAATTCTGTTGAGCACAAT
The DNA here is from genome assembly GCF_054776755.1 of Spirosoma litoris. Taxonomy (NCBI): domain Bacteria; kingdom Pseudomonadati; phylum Bacteroidota; class Cytophagia; order Cytophagales; family Cytophagaceae; genus Spirosoma; species Spirosoma litoris. The sequence goes on from NZ_BAAHBI010000055.1 coordinate 149,790, forward strand.
TGTTCGTTTACAAGGGTTTGGCAATTACACCTGGCTGCATCGGAATGCTCATAAACCGTTGCTGGTTACTAAAAGTCTGATTTGGTTTGAGCAATTGTTACCTGACTTTGTGCGTGTCCATAAGTCGGATTTGATCAACCCTAGTTTTGTGCAGACACTGACTAGTCTCGATACCAAGACGCTCGAATTAAGCCTGCCTAATCAGCTGATTATTAAAGTGTCGCGTCGGCGCGTTGATCCCGTGTTGAGCAAACTTAGACTGTACCGACATTCCTACACTATTAACGCGAATTAACCCGCGTGGATTCAACTATGAAAAGCTCAAAAATAGTACAAAGCGTCTTCCTGGTCAGCATCCTGTTGTTTGTAAGCTACTGCTGGTTGCTGATTAGTTGGTATGAGGATATGCAGATAGGCCGTTATGAACGAGAACCCATAACGACAATAATCGAGATCGGGATCGTACTTGGTTATGGCTACCTGGCTTATCGATTCATCCGGGCTAGAATGACTGTTATCCAATCCCCTACAAACATTAAGAAGCAGGAGGCTAGTCAGATTCGCTCATTGCGACATTCGTATAGTCTCCTTCGTAAGATGACATCGCCTGTCACTACGAGTCAGGCGGACACTCGGGCGCAACGCTCGAAGTAGGACTTTTTTGACTGATTTCGGAAGCTTTTCCGCTTCTGGGCAACCGTTTTCCAATCCATCATTCATTACCAGCCTGGCGTCAGGAGGACTCCGGTGCCAGGTCTACCTCAATGGTTACCCCCCTGATGAACAATGCATTCAAGGGGCAATAGACAGTGCAAATCGTTAATTATCCTTTCACTAAATTAAAACAATCGTTATGAACAAGATCATTTTAGGGGTTTCGCTATTGAGTATGCTGACCGTAGCCCAAGCCAGTTTTGGACAGGCAGCCCAGGTAGCTAAGGCCGAGAAAAAAGAAGAAAAGGCTGAAAAGAAAGTGGCCAAAGCCAAGGAGTTACGCTCGAATGCCGCTACGGGCAAAGGCCTTGAAATAGCAGGTATTTCGGACCCAAAAACACGCAATGCAAAAGCGGATCGAAAAATGGAACACGCTCGCAAGAAAGCGTTGAAGAGTGATGCCAAGGAGTTGAAGGCTGTTGCCAAGGAAAAGACTAAACAGGCAGCTGGTGTCAACTAACGGGCAGCTGATTCAATATAGGTTATAACTATAGAGGCACAGAGAACAAAAAAGCTCTGTGTCTCTGTGGTTAACTAGTATCTGCTTACTGGCTATAAACCAAAAAACTCTCCTGACTATGAAACCAATAGTTTACGTTCTTTCCAGTCGCCTTTTAGCTATATTGCTCTGTTTATTGGCCGTGCAAACCAAGGCTCAGTATGCTCCTTTTGTGGGAGCCAATACGATTTTACTGTCTACTTTTTTAGCCGATAAGCAAGCCTATGATGCTATAACGATTGTACTTACAGAGCAGTCGCTTTCCTTTACTGACGTTGACAATCGACTACTGATTCGATCGCAAAGCAACTCTACCTTTGCGGCCAAAGGCTTAGTCTTTGAAGGGCAGATAAAGAGTGTTGGCGGTATAATTGAGTTAACCGGCCATGTGATAGAAGGCGTAACGGGAGCACAGCTGGCACTTTCTACCCGAAGCACTCCCATTCTTTTCGCCAAAAATCGCAACTCTGCGCAACGATTCGCTTTTGCCTATATGGATGGATTGGCTAAACAATTACAATCGGCCTTGAGGGCTAGCTTAACTTACAAATATCAGGCACCGACGATTTAAGGTTTACTGGCTAACTCATCGTTAGGATATACTCTCATGAGCGGCTGAGATGGCTGCTCGACCACAGCCGTATCAATCGGCTGTTTTTTTAAGCGAGATCCTTTAATGAACTGGTAAACAAGCCATACTGATAAGGTTACCATCCCAGAAAGAGCCATTATTTCGGTAGGTTGAAGGCTATCATAGAGTTGTTTAAGTCCCTGGGCCAGATTATTGCCTAAAAAAGCAACAGCCATAGCCCAGATTAAAGCTCCCAGTGCATTGTAAACCATAAACCGGGCCGAGGAATAACCAGCCAGCCCTACAGCGGCTGGTATAGCTCCCCGTAGGCCATAGAAAGCCCGAAAGCCGATCACTAACCCCGTGCCGTAGCGATTCATCAATCGCTCAACTCGCTGGTACCGAATCTGCCAACGAGGCCGCGTGCTGATAAACGTACTGCCGTAGCGATAGCCCAGCAAAAAACAGAGCTGCGTGATACAAAACGAAGAAAGTGCGGCCAGGCCAACAACAGCTGGCAAGGAGAAATACCCCTGATGGGCCAAATAAACTCCGACTAATAAAAATGCTTCACTTTCTAGCAACACGCCAAGAAATAGTATGGGATAACCATACGTGAGCATGAGTTCCTGGAAATCCATAGTTCATCAGATAGCGTTGAGTCTTAGTAAAACTCACTAAAGATAAAATGGTTATCGCCAGGCTGTTGTATTCGAAAAATCGACTGAATGGCTAAACTGGAGTAAAGCTGAGAACGATGTGTTTTAGTGAGTTAAGCTGTTAGGCGGCATGCCAGCTTTTCGCCCAGAAACTCAGCGTAAAAATCGGGAATGTCACTGCGCTGAATTGCCTGAATCGTCTGCTCAATTGGGTAGTCTACCCGAATGAGGTCGTATTGAATTGACTCGGTAGTATAGGGGGCTTGCTGGTCAGAAACAGTCAGAAGGAGATAGGTTGCCGAGGGGTTTGCTTCTTTGGTACGGCCAACAGATCCACAATTAATGGCCATCTTGAATCCACTAGTTTCGTTCTCTCTTGAATCCACTAGTTTCGTTCTCTGCTATTTTCCGGATATAGGATTGATGCGTGTGTCCCATAAGTAGAACGTCAGCCTTGCGCTCATTCATCATGGCTACTACATCTGCCTGATCGTGGGATTCGTAAATGTATTCGTCAATGGAGCGTGTGCTGGCATGGACCAGTAAAATATTGATAGAATTACCCTGAAAAGAAAAGGTGATCATCAATTCCCGGGGCAGGCTGGCTAAAAAGCGTTTATTCTCGGGATGGATGACCTGACGGGTATTGGTAATAGCCGCTACCCGAGCCTGCGTTTCGGTGGTATTATGTTTTTTAAGCGGAATAATCGGGAGATCAAACGCAATTCGTTCGTCGTGGTTACCTAATAGGCTTGGAATGCGGTTTTTTCGGAGTAAATCAATTACCTTATTAGGCCAGGGGGCAAAGTCAACCAAATCGCCTAGACAAAAAATCTGATCCACCCCCTGGGTATCAATATCGTCCAGAACAGCCTTGAGGGCTGGAAGATTTCCGTGGACATCACTGAGAATGGCAATTTTTAGCATCGTTGAGTGGGTATGCGGTGGGTATTTGTAAAGCTAACTAAGGGCAAAGATAAATCGAGGATGTTCAGCGATAAGCGTGGGTCTATAAAAAAACAACGGCCTCTGTACAGCACGGATAGACCGTATTCCTGTACAAAGGCCGTTTGATAAACAACAGGCGTGAACTGACTTACTTCATTTTCTTGTCAATCGCGTTAATGGCATCCATATGCTTTTGAAGCGTTGGCAGCGTCTTTGTGGCAAAATCCTTAACGGCTGGATTCGTTTTTTCATCTTCAGCCGCTTTCTTAAATTCCTCAATGTCGTCCTTGTGATCATCGACCATCATGCTAACGTACTTCTTATCGAAATCAGCCCCTGACAATTTTGCCATTTCATTGACATGTTTTTGCTCATCCTCGCCGAGTGTTGAGGGCAAGGTAATATTTTGGGTGGCGGCTATCGTCTTTAATTCTTCATTCGCTTTAGAATGATCTTTTACCATCATAGCACCAAAGTCTTTTACATCCTTACTGGCTGCTTTTTCTTCGGCCAGGCGGCCTAGTTCAACTTCCAGCATACCTCCATTGGCTGCTTTCACCGCAAATTCATTGGTGTCATCAGGCTGCCCGGTTCCTGCTTCCTCTTTGGCTTCATTGGATTTCTCGGCGTTTTCGACGCTATCCGTACTCTCTGTCTTTTTGCTGCTGCAGGCCTGGAAGCTTAGCGTGCTAACGGCCAATAGTAAAATTAAACTTACCTTTTTCATAACGTAATTAATTATTATGGTTCTGTGTGCTTTAACCTGTCTGTGGCTAGTTAGGTTTTGAAAAATGATATTCTGGAATTTATAGACAAAATTCTGTGTTTGTCAGACAAAATTCCTATGTTTGTCTTATGGTACTATCTGATCGCACAGCACTCGTCTTTTCGGCCCTCAAAGGAGTTCCGGCTACTCGATTCTTTGAGATAGCGGATTTAACCGGCTACAAACGTGAACAGCTCGCGGAGGTGTTTGATACCTCGCTCAAAACGTTTCAGCGGTACGAGCGGGAGCATAAGAAACTAAATCCACAGGATAGTGAGAAAGTCCTCAAGATCATGGCGCTGTTTCAGACCGGTGAATCGGTTTTCGGCTCCGGGGATTCCTTTCGGCGGTGGATGGATAAGCCGGCTTATGGGTTAGGTAATCAAATTCCATTCGAGTTGCTTCATACATCAGGGGGGATTGACCTGGTGATGGATGAGGTGATTCGTATTGAATACGGTGATTTAGCCTAAAAGAACCGAATGTTCGTTTATCGAATTACAAAAGCTACCTATGCCGATCGATTAGTGGCGTCGGGTGGGGCCGCCCGCTGGAATAGTCGTGGGCAGTTTGTCATTTATACGGCTGCAACCCGGGCATTGGCTTGTCTCGAAAATGTTGTTCACCGAAGTGGGGAGGGGCTTTTGGATAACTTTCGGGTTATGGTGATCGAGATTCCGGATACACTCTCCGTTGTGACGATTGCCCCCGAAAACTTACCCGATAATTGGTTTGATTTTCAGCAGTATGACGCCTGTCAACGGATTGGGAATGACTGGCTTCGAATGGGTCAGTCGGCTGTTTTGCGTGTGCCCTCGGCCATTATTCCTAACGAGTGGAATTTTCTGATTAGCCCTTCTCATCCCGACTTCTCCCGTATTCAATTAGTAAGGACTGAAGCGTTTGCGTTCGATCCAAGGATCAAGGGATAGTAGCGGATTTCGGGCCAATCAACCGGATCGGGGCCAGTATATTTCAGTTGGAATACAATTGTATTTCAGATGGGTGATGCTCGTTCCCAGATAGCGAGTAAATCGGATTTATAAACGCTGAATTTAAGGGTTATTTCGCTTGTTTGCGCGCTATTTTACGGGTTTATTTCTGTTTTCTCCTGAAAATTTTGTATATTTGTCTATAACGTGATCTGCGCAGATTGTGCAGATCAGAATAGTAATTTTCTTCGAAACTCCTTTAACAAATGGCGGACGAAAATCCCGACCTCGAAGCCCCCAGTAACATCATTCCTATCAACATTGAGGACGAAATGCGTGGCGCGTACATTGACTATTCAATGTCGGTTATCATTTCGCGTGCTCTGCCCGACGTTCGCGACGGTCTGAAGCCGGTACACCGTCGGGTGTTGTTCGGGATGGCTGAACTGGGCGTTAGTTACAATAAACCCCATAAAAAATCGGCTCGTATCGTAGGGGAAGTATTGGGTAAGTATCACCCTCATGGCGATTCGTCGGTATACGACACCATGGTGCGTATGGCCCAGGACTGGTCCTTGCGGTATCCATTAGTCGATGGCCAGGGGAATTTTGGTTCTATTGATGGTGACTCACCCGCTGCGATGCGGTATACCGAAGCGCGACTGAAGCGGATTGCGGAAGAGGTTCTGAACGACATCTATAAAGAAACGGTTGACTTTCAACCTAACTTCGATGACTCGCTGGAAGAGCCAACGGTTATGCCGGGTAAACTTCCCAACCTGTTGCTCAATGGATCGTCGGGTATTGCGGTAGGGATGGCCACGAATATGGCGCCCCACAACCTGACCGAAGTGGTAGATGGTATTATCGCTTATCTGGATAATAACGATATTACGGTAGAAGAACTGATGCAGTTCGTGAAAGCCCCCGATTTTCCAACGGGTGCTACGATCTATGGGATGGAGGGGGTGAAGTCTGCCTTCAAAACCGGTCGTGGTCGTGTGGTGATGCGGGCGCATGCCACGATTGAGGAGAATAAAGGCAAAAGCCAGATCATTGTTACGGATATACCGTACATGGTGAACAAAGCGGTTATGCTGGAGAAAACAGCGGAACTCATCAACGAGAAAAAGATTGAGGGGATTACTGCTTTCCGGGATGAATCGGACCGGGATGGTCTTCGGGTGGTATACGATCTGCGGAAAGATGCGATTCCGAACGTTGTCCTGAATAATCTGTATAAACATACGGCCCTTCAATCCTCATTCAGTATTAACAATGTTGCGCTGGTAAAAGGGCGTCCGATGTTGTTGAATCTGAAGGATATGATGAAATACTACGTCGAGCACCGATTCGATGTAGTAACACGCCGGACCCAGTACGAACTTCGTGAAGCCGAGAAACGGGCGCATATTTTAGAAGGTCTGTTAATTGCGCTGGACAATATCGATGCGGTAATCAGCCTGATTCGGTCATCACGCGATACAGAAGTAGCCCGAGTAGGTCTGATGCAGCAGTTTTCGTTGAGCGATCTTCAGGCGAAAGCTATTCTGGAAATGCGGTTGCAACGGCTGACGGGTCTGGAGCGGGATAAGCTTCAGGCTGAGTACGACGAGCTGATGCGGGAGATTACAGATCTGCGCGAAATTCTGGCGAGCGAAGAACGCAAGCGTCAGGTGATCAAAGATGAGTTGATCGATATTCGGGCTCGCTACGGCGACGAACGCCGGACTGAGATCAATCCGCTTGGCGATGGTAATATTAGCGACCTGTCGTTGATTGCCGATGAAGATATGGTCATTACCATTTCTCACGAAGGGTATATCAAACGGACGCCAACCACGGAATACCGCTCGCAGGGTCGGGGTGGGGTGGGCGCTAAAGCAGCCGCTACCAAAGAGGAAGATTTTACGGAGCATCTGTTCACCGCTACGATGCACAATACCTTACTGGCATTTACGCAGAAGGGACGGTTATATTGGTTGCCGGTCTATGAACTGCCCGAAGGATCACGAACATCGAAAGGTCGACCCCTGGCTAACTTTATCAATATCGAATCCGATGATAAAGTACGGGCAGTCATTAACGTGACCGATCTGAAGAATGAGGATTACATCAACAATAATTACATTGTGATGTGTACTCGTCAGGGCACGATTAAGAAAACGATGCTGGAAGCATACTCTCGTCCCCGCCAGAACGGGATCATTGCTATTACGATCGATGAGGAGGATCAACTGATTGGTGTATGTATGACCAATGGAGATAATGAAATCGTAATTGCATCGAGTGCTGGTAAAGCCGTTCGTTTCCACGAAAGCCGGGTTCGGCCGATGGGACGTACAGCCGCTGGGGTTCGTGGTATCTCGCTGGATGAAGACGATTCGACTGATCACGTCGTGGGTATGGTTTGCCTATCGTCTCCCGAAACCCAATTGCTGGTCATCTCACGGAATGGATATGGTAAACGGTCGGATATCGATGAGTACCGAATCACGAACCGGGGCGCTAAGGGAGTCGGTACCTTAAAAGTTACCGAAAAAGTAGGTCGTCTTGTTGGTGTGCTGGATGTAACGGATACCGATGACCTGATGATTATCAATAAATCAGGCATTGCTATTCGGACCCCAGTTAGCGAAATCAGCGTGATTGGCCGGAATACCCAGGGCGTTCGCCTGATTAGTCTGCGCGATGGCGATGAGATTTCATCGGTGACTAAAATCAAACAGGAAGAAGGGGAGGAGGTAAGTCCCTCTGAGCCAGAAGCTGTTGCCGAATAAATAGACCAACTTGTCGTCGTTTTGAGCCGTCAGTATTGATTGATAATCAGTCTGACGGCTCAAACAATTTAGAGGAGGTCATGCTTATACAGACAGATTCCGTAATTTCGTTTCTGAATTAATAACACAACCCCGATTTACACATGAAACAAGTTTTTGTAATGCTCGTCGCGTGTTGCCTGGCAGTAGGTGCACACGCACAACAAGCCGCAGATGCTGCGGCTACAGATGCCATTAAAAAGGAAAAGGAAAAAAGCGATAAGGATATAACGGATGCGAAAGCGGCTGCCAAGGCTAGTACCTGGATGGACCGTGCCAAAACGTATCAGAACATTGCCAGCAGTGGCAACGTAAAAGTTGACTCAGCCGCTGCCACAACGGCTTATGATGCGTATAAAAAAGTAATTGAACTGGATAAAGACAAGAAAGGTGGTCCAGGTAAATTAGCGAAAGAAGCAGAAGAAGCCCTAAAGAGCCCAGGTCTCTATAGTGCGTTTATGCAGCAAGGGGTTGCCAAGTTCCAGGCTAAGAATTATGGCGAAGCGGTGAAGTCACTGACGATGGCCAGTGATATTAACCCTAAAGACACCTTAGCTCCACTTTATTCCGCTATTGCTGCGCAACAGGTAAAAGATAACGCAACCGCGAAGACCCAACTGGAGAAATACATTGCCGGTGGTGGTAAGGATGTGGCTATCTACGGTTCGCTGGCGATGTTGTATCGGGGCGATAACGAAGTAGATAAGGCCCTGGCTACGCTGGATAAGGGTATCGCCCTGGCTCCATCGAATAAAGATCTGGCTAATGAGAAGATCAATATTATGTTGTCGACGAACCGGATGGATGAAGCGATTTCGGGCATGAAGGCCATGGTTGAAAAAGATCCGAACAACGTTCAGAATCTGGTGAACCTGTCGATCGTTTATAACAACATTGCCCATAAGAGCGACGAAGAGGTTCGGAAACTGGAAGGGGATACGAAGAAGGGTGGTAATACCGCTAAGCAACTCGCCGATTCGAAAAGTATCATTGATGCCTACAACAGCGAAATTGCCCGCTTAAGTGCTTCCATCAAAAAAACGCCTAAGAATGCCGAACTGAAACGTCAGCTGGCCGATGTTCAGAAAAGACTGGCTGAGCAAAAAACAGAAATGGCTACGTTAGAAGCCGCTGCTAAAGAAGCCGCAGCTAATGCATCGGTAGCAGCCGCCAATGAAAAGAAGCTGGCTGATATCCGTCAGATGCAAACAGAGAACTACAATCTCGAGAAGCAGTATCTGGACAAAGCACTAGCTGTTGATCCAAATAACTTCGATGCTAACTTTAACATGGCTGTTTGGATCTTTAACCGCGCCGTTGAAATGAAGCGTAATGTTGATAAGATGGACATGGCGGAGTACAACAAGAATGGCAAAGAGCTGGATGGTAAAGTTTGTGGTAAGTTTAAACAAGCGCTTCCATATTTCCAGAAAGCAAAATCGATTAAAGATGAAGCTGAGGTAACCGAAAATTTGACGAATACGGAAAATATTCTGAAACAGTACGAAGAGAAGAAGATCGTTTGTATCGAGAGTAAATAAGTAGAATAGGGTCGGTGTCAGGGATGCCGACCCTATTTAATGAAAACTTTACTTAACATAATATAAATTATAAAACAAAATAATTGCTCTAATCCACAGGGTTATCAACATGTTATCCACGTGGAACACTAAAGTATTGCTTTACAGAGAGTTAGGTTGTATTTAGTCAAAAAATGCCCTTTTTGAGCCTATAAAGGGCATTTTTTGACTGTATGAACTTTAGTAATCTATCACATCATGGATTAATTCAGCTTAAAAATATCTAATGAGTATCTAAACTCATAGCAGATTAACACCAGTTGAAGTAGTTATTCAGTACTGTACTTTGAAACTATGAGTTACCAACGAGAATCTGTTGTCATGGTGAATGCCTGCAAGCCAGTTCTGGAGAAACCAGTACAAAGTCATCTTATGTATTATGGTATAGTTTTACCAAGGTTTTATAAGGCTGATAAATAACTAGCAAATCAAAAATATTACCAAGCCCGTGCCTTGCGGGACATGCTGTTTTTCCAGGCTTGCCTGGTTCAAACGTAGAAATCTAGTGTTGTTTGACCCAGGGCTTACGTTGATTTTTTTAGTTGCACACCGACCGTTAAGTGGTCGGCCGACTACCGCAGAGCCCATCAACTTCGCCATAACTATGCTGTGGTCAGGCCCTCACAATTATGATCAATAATGCATTACCTAGCTCCTAGCTGCAAATCATTAAAGATCTAGTGCCATGCTAAAGCAAATGTGATTCTATAAGGTTTCTGATTTGACAAACATAGCCCAGGTCAATTCAGCAATCTCATTAATTGTCTCCTTCTGTTTTTCAACCGATAGATCGGACTGAATAAGGTATTCATAAGTGCCAATAATCTGATTGACACAAAGTGATGAAATCAAGCCGACAGTCAAAGGTTTGAATAGATTATCTTTTATCGCTTCTATATATAAGCTCTGAAATAAACTTGGTTGTAGGATTGGCTCTGCACCCAATTGTTTGAAATATGGCGAATGTCGGAACTGCTGAGTGAAATAAAATTCATATTTATAGTCTACAGCCCATTGCACAGAATGATAAAAAAGATCTTTAAATCGATCTACAACGCTCGTGGATGGTTTCGTTTGTTCAGAAAGATAGACGGTAAATCCCTCCTGTATGGAATTATAGAGAGTAACGATAAGTTCGTCTTTTGTTTTGAAATAATGGAATAAGGTACCATGGGCAACGCCGGCCTCACGCGCGATTTTGCTAGTAGGCGTTCCATGAAAGCCATACTCAATAAACAAACCTAGCGCGGCTGATAAGATGGCTTCTTGTTTATCGAAAGATATTGATTGAGTAATCACTCAGTAAAGTTAGATAAAAAATAATCGTTTATATAATAAGACGGTATACGATTAAGTTGTTGGCATATATTCTCTGAAAGACCCGTCTGTATAAAAGATAAGAATTCGCTCTACTTTCTTTTCCGAAGAGATACCTACGTTAGGGGTTGGTTCTGGCAGATTGGATTCGTTAACCAACATCGGATTGGGCGTATTCAAGGGCGGAATTTCAGTCCGTTGACTACGAATACCTGATGGTTTAGGTGGATAAGACGGCATTGACGGCTGGATAGTAACCGGTTCGGCGCGATCAATTGTGGGACGCCCTACTCCTGTTCCTCGGTTAAAATTATAGCCTGAAGAATTGGTCGTAGCGCGTGGAGTTACCTGGCCGTCTTCTTCCATAATCCATTCATAACCTAGCTCAGGAAAACGTCGAATGATTTTCTGAATGATATCAAAGCTAGGGCGATTTCGGCCCGATAAAATGTGAGAAATACTCGATCGTTGCACACCAATTTCGTCAGCGAAGTATGATGGAGTCAGATTCTTATCAAGAAGGATCTGTTTAATTTTGTCATTTATAGTCATATATAGATTATAGCTACGTAAACTATGTAACGGGTCTATTTACAGGTGTTGTTACAAATATATACCTAAATAATTTACAATATGTTATTGCGGTATGTAATTTACAAAAAAAACTACACTAGTCTAGTGTAGTTTTTTAAATTTACCGATGTGTATTTCTTATTTTATCAATTGTGAATGCGCAATTGAGAGTTTTAAACTATTTACAATTGAGTGATAATTTAAACTGATACATTATTTTCCCGGAGTGCATCATTCAGGGAAGTTTTTAAATCGGTAGATGGTTTCCGCTGACCGATAATAATAGCGCAGGGTACGTGAAATTCTCCCGCTGGAAATTGTTTAGCATAACTTCCTGGAATCACAACAGAATTAGCAGGAACATAACCTTTATATTCAACAGGCTTGTCACCCGTTACATCGATTATCTTGGAAGACCCTGTAATTGTAACGCCTGCTCCTAAAACCGCGCGTTTACCAATGTGTGCACCTTCAACCACAATGCATCTTGAACCAATAAATGCCCCGTCTTCTATAATAACCGGTGCTGCCTGGGGCGGCTCTAGTACTCCACCAATACCTACTCCCCCACTTAGGTGAACATCCTTACCAATCTGTGCACAACTACCAACGGTTGCCCAGGTATCCACCATCGTACGCTCATCTACGTACGCACCAATGTTTACGTATGATGGCATAAGAATAACACCGGGCGCCTGGTAAGAGCCATAGCGAGCAACAGCTGGTGGTACAGCTCTGACTTTAGCTTCGGCGAAATTGTTTTTTAAGGGAATTTTGTCGTTGAAGGTAAAGATACCTACCTCTTCAGTCTTCATTTGCTGACTGACAAAATAGAGGAGAATCGCTTTTTTGACCCATTCATTGACGATCCATTCGCCATCTTCGGTACTAGGTGGAGTGGCCACCCGGAGCTCCCCTTTATCTAATTTATTAATTACCTCCTTTATGATTTGTATAGATTCATCATTGGCCAATAGTTCTCGGTTGGCCCAAATTTCCTCGATTTTGTTAGTCATGTAAGTAAAGTAAAAATTTATATATAAGACTATAACTTTCTGAATATCTGATAATTAACTATTAGTGCCAAATTTTATATTGTTGTACATCGATATTATACTTGTATATTCTTCTCGTTTTTCAAAGGTAATAATAAGACATGTATACTTGTAATATAAGGGCTGAAATTATTTATTACGCTCTTTTTAAGCAGTCTAAAAGGTAGTGTGGGCTTTTCTAATCAACGACTTCCTATTTGGGTAATAAACGCCCCGGTATACTGTGTGTAGGCATTCAAATAGTAACCGTAGTGAGTCTAGTTCCGTCGTTGCAGCTTCTTCTTATAAGTAAACATCAAAATTGATGCCAGCGAATTGACTTTGTATAAAACAACTCAGAATAGCAACCTGGCCTAGATTCTGTCTAATTGATTCATGTTTCATAAAGCATAAACGCAAAGCAGCATTGCTATGGCCCCGGCCTTAATACATCCAGTGTATGGGTAATTAGATAACGGGTAAGGAAGGTAGGGCTAGATTAAATAGATATTCTTCGTTCTGTCAACGTAGCTGAGAAATCATACTCTGAGTAAAGATTAAGTGAGTGTGAGAAATATGCTAAGATTTATTCCAAGTAGATTACTATCAATTAAGGAAGATAGAAGCTAACAGCAAAAATGAACGTGTGATTACTCAGTTGTACGCGCTATAATAAATGAATATGATGCAAATACGCATTTATAGCAAATACGCTATAAATAGACTATTAGACTGTTGTTGGATAAAATAAAATAATTAGTATCACTCCTATCCTACCTATTCCAGATAGCCTTTCAATGTTGTTTCAGATGCTCGTGGAATACTTTAGTAAAAGAGCAATTTTTAGCATTTAGTAATAATTTAGTAGTTTATTTAGTAATTATAATAGCAAATACTAAATAAAATTGGCAAAAATGCTAAAAATTGCTATTAATTTTAGTAAAATGCCAATAATTTACTAATAAATCTGCTAAATATCTGAAATTACTAAAATGCAACCTTTCTAAATACTAAAAACTATAGCTAATACACTTCTGTGTGAATACCCCTATTTAATCAGTATATTTGACCCCGAAAACAAACCAATTTTCACTGTACATGGAAAAAATACGCGTTGCTATTAATGGCTTCGGTCGTATCGGACGGTTATCGTTCAGACGGCTTCTGGAAAAAGAAAACATCGAAATAGTTGCTATCAACGACTTAACTGACAATGCAACACTCGCCCACCTACTAAAATACGATTCTGTCCATGGGAAATTCCCTGGCACAGTTTCTTCTGACAGCGAAAGCCTAACTGTTAACGGAGCACGTATCAATGCTTACGCAGAACGTGATCCTAAAAATCTTCCCTGGAAAGAACTAAACGTAGACGTAGTTCTTGAATCAACTGGCCGTTTCGTTGATGAAGCTGGCGCAGGGCAACACTTAACTGCCGGTGCTAAGAAAGTAATCATCTCGGCTCCTGCTAAAGGAAATATTCCAACAGTTGTTTTAGGTGTTAATGATGATACGCTAACCGGCGAAGAAACGATCATCTCGAACGCTTCCTGCACAACCAACTGCTTAGCCCCAATGGCGAAAGTTCTGGATGATGTTTTCGGTATCGAAAAAGGCTACATGACAACCATCCACGCCTACACAGCCGATCAGAATCTGCAGGATGCTCCTCACTCCGATTTACGTCGTGCACGCGCAGCCGCTTTATCAATCGTTCCAACCTCAACGGGTGCTGCTAAAGCTGTGGGTCTGGTTCTTCCCCAATTAAAAGGAAAACTGGACGGAAACGCATTACGTGTACCAACCCCAGATGGCTCATTGACCGATTTAACGGTTATTCTTAAAAAAGAAGCCTCAATTCAGGAAATCAACGATGCAATTAAACAAGCATCTGAAACAACATTGAAAGGCTATCTGGAATACGTTACTGACGAAATCGTTTCAATCGATATTGTTGGTAACCCCCACTCCTGTATTTTCGATTCGAAATTAACGGCCGTAAACGGAACGTTAGTGAAAGTTGTTGGCTGGTACGATAACGAATATGGCTATTCTAGCCGCGTTGCAGACTTAATTGCAAAATTATTTTAAGTCTGTAAATAAAACATCCTTACGATACAGTGTTGGCTATATCGTAAGGATAAAATGTAAATCAATATAGTTGTAAACGGCCGTGATTAAGTTAAATCACGGCCGTTTTGCATTGTAAATAGTTAATTGTAAATCCTTTATCGAAGAATAGTTGTTCGTATTTCGTCTTAATACCAATGTGAATTCCGTTTAACGGTGAGTTATATAAATCGGTAGTAAATTGTAAATCGGTACAACCCATCGCTTGAACCTGTTCCAAGCTATACGCAAACAATTCTGGATTATCGGTCTTTAAATGTAATGTCCCTCCTGGCACGAACAGCTCTTTGTAAATAGCTAAAAAACGAGGATGAGTTAGTCTGTGCTTTTCCTGACGGGGCCGTGGCTGGGGATCAGGGAATGTAATCCAGATTTCATTGACCTCCTGCTTCGCAAAAAACTCGTGAAGAAAGTTAATATCGGTCCGTAAGAAAGCAACATTTGTCAATCCAAGATCTTGCGCAGCCTTCGAACCTCTCGCAATCCGATCCCCTTTAATATCGACACCAATAAAGTTTTTATCTGGAAAGGCCTGCGATAAACCAACCGTATACTCCCCTTTCCCGCAGGCAAGTTCTAATACAATAGGATTGTCATTCTTAAAATAATCACTCCGCCAATTCCCGCGAATAGTTTTGTAAAGTGGTTTACCTACTTCAATAACATTCTGGCTTTCAGCGTTTTGTAGAAAGCGGTGCGTTTTCCTTCTTGTCACGTTATAACTTTGTTAATTCGGCAATTGTATAGTTACTGCCAGTTATCAGAATTAAATCATCAATTGATGATTGTAAAATTGCACTTTCTAAAGCGAAATTTACATCAGTGAACGAGTCGCCTAACCGGCCGGTTTTAGCTGCTTCAGCCTGTAAATCGCTAGCCGATAGAGAGCGGGGCGTTTGGGCTTGACAGAAATAATAAACTGCCGTTTGAGGCAGCACACTCAGCACTTTTGATCGATCTTTATCGGCCACCAGCCCAATCACAATCCGTAACGTTTGATAAGGAATCGTTTCAATTGTTTCGAATAAAGACACTAATCCAGGCTGATTGTGGGCCGTGTCTGCGATGACTCTGGGGCGCTGCTGTAAGGTCTGAAAACGGCCTTTCAATCCAGTTGTTGCTGTGACGGTAGACACACCTTTTTGTATAGCCTCAACTGATACTGGCCAGATAGGTTGAAGCACCGAAACAGTAGCCAGAACGCCACCCAGATTATGGAGTTGATAGGTTCCTAATAAATCGATTTCGACAGCCAGGGGAGCCTCTCCTTCTCGCGACACCTCCACCTGGCGCTTGCCAGAAACCAGCCCTTTATCCAGAATCGAATAAACCTGATCGGCAACTAAAATGGGCGCGTTCAGCTCATCCGCCTTTTTACGAAATACGAATTCTGTTTCCGGATGGGTTTCGCTAATCACGACGGGAACGCCAGGCTTAATAATCCCTGCTTTTTCTGCGGCTATTTCGCCCAGGGTTTCACCCAGAATATCCGTATGATCATAGCCGATGTTGGTAATCAGCGACGCTTCAGGTGTGATAACATTCGTCGAATCGAGTCTTCCCCCTAACCCCACTTCAATAATCGCTACATCAACCTGCTGCCGGGCAAAATAATCGAACGCCATCGCTACCGTCACCTCAAAAAAGGACGGTTCAACTGATTCGATTAAAGCCTGATGCTGTTCGACAAACGCAGCGACCTCCGCTTCGGGCATGGGTTGCCCATTCAGGCGAAAGCGTTCGGTAAACGATTGAAGATGGGGAGAGGTGTATAATCCCACCCGATAACCCGCCGACTGATAAATTGCAGCCAGCATGTGCGAGCTGCTGCCTTTACCATTGGTACCAGCCACATGAATAGTCCGAAACTGGTTTTGTGGATTGCCAAGGGCTTCACATAAGGCAAGGGTATTTCCTAATCCGGGTTTTAGCGCTTTTGCACCAATCCGGTGAAAAACGGGGAGCCGACTGTATAAATAGTCGAGTGCTTCCGGGTACTGCATTAATCTTTAGACTTTATAATAAATGTAATGGTGCCCGTGGCCGTGGGTGGCGTTGATCCTCCTTTGGGCCGCAGCCGAAGCTTTTGAACGGCCTTCCGGTATACTTCACTTACCGAAGGACTTACGGTACTTTGTAACTGACGAACATTGATAATATCGCCACTCTCATCCACTTTGATCTGGAAGACAATTTTACCCGTCTCATCGGAATCATCATTAATCGTTGGGCGACTAGCCAACGACCAGCCCGATACATCGAAGGCTACACCGGTTGGCGCCCCCCCTGGTGTCCCGTAAAATTCCTTGGCATTGATTTTACCATTCGGATTCCCTTTATCCCCTACACCGCTGGCATCGTCCCCGTTGTTGTTTCCGCCCGCACCTGTTGCTTTCCCAACCGTACCATTGGAACCACCCCCACCCGAAGATTTTTTGAAGAGCGCATCGTTATTGACGGTCTCCACTTTCTTGGGCGGAGTCACCGGGGCTGGCCGTTCAGCAGGTGCCGTTGCTTTAGGCGATTCAACCCGTTTGGGTTCGGGACGTTCCGGCGTGGTTACCGGACTTTCGGCTTTACTAACAATCAGCGGTTTTTCCGTATGAGTTTTGGCTGGTTTCGCATCCTCTACTTTAGGAGCTGGGGTTGCTCGGGTCTTTTCAATACGGGGTGTCGTATTGATTTTCGGATTAGGACGCTTTTCGGCGGCTTTGACATCCTCCTTGTTCGGTGAATCGGAAGCCTTGTTATACGTTTGTATCCGGCCACTGCCCCGGGCATCGGTACCGAAATTTACCTCCACGAACTGAATCGGTGGTGGGTTCGGAACCGTCTGCGATAGCTTAACCAGTAAAAGTATAGCGATCAGAATCCCATTAATAACAAGGGTCCCTGCTAAGGATTTAACCCGAATTTCGTCCTCGTTTTCGTAGGCAATGCGGTTCATAGGGTGTATGATTTTCTGAGACTATAACGCTAACAATCACCGCTTCGTTTATGAACACGAAACGATTACTACCGTCTAGCTAAGCAAAGTAACAGAAAATCTACCATAGAAAGCCAGACAGCACATGTCGTTTCGGGCTTATGTTTGTATTCTGTTGCTCTTTTACTCGTTAAATTATGCCCGTTCTTCAGCCAATCGTCAACATTGCCGAACTGCTTTATCAAAAAGGAATAACCGATGTGGTCGTCTCTCCTGGTTCCCGATCGGCTCCTTTAACCCTGGCTGTCGTACGGCACCCCCACCTCCGGGTACGAGTCATGGCCGATGAACGATCGGCCGGGTTTGTTGCCCTGGGGCTGGCGCAACAAACCCGGAACCCAGTCGCGATTATCTGCACGTCGGGAAGTGCGGTGTATAACCTGTCTCCCGCCGTTGCCGAAGCCTATTTTCAGCAGGTACCTCTCCTGCTCCTGACTGCCGACCGTCCCCACGAATGGCTTCATCAGCAGGACGGGCAAACCATCGATCAGGTAAATCTGTTTGGCAATCAGGTTAAGCGATCGTATGACCTACCGGCCGACTATGCCCACCCCGACGCCCGCTGGTTCATCGAACGATCGGTCAACGAGGCTGTCTCGCTCACTCGATTGGCGCCTGTAGGTCCGGTCCATCTGAACGTTCCCCTACGTGAGCCCTTTTATCCAACGGCGAATGAGCCCTTCCAGGCAGAACCGGTACGACTGATTACAACCCTTTCGGCAAGCCCTACACTAGCACCTGAAACCTGGCATGCCCTGCTTACAGAATGGGAACGGAGTGATCGTATCCTCATTGCCGTTGGACAGTTACCCAGAAACCCGGCCCTGTTGGCGGTGCTGACAAAGATCAGCGACGAACTGGGGGTTCCTATAGTGGGTGAGATCGTGAGCAATCTGCCCGTCAATGATCGGTTTATTACCCATACGGATACATTTCTATCGGGCATTCCAGATGAGCAGGCCGAAGCATTCCGCCCTGACTTATTGATCACCATCGGGAATTCGCTCCTGACCCGGAACCTTAAAACGTTTTTTCGCCAATACCCCGCTCACCGGCACTGGCACATTCAACCAACGGTAGATCGGATTACGGATGCCTTTCAGAGTCTGACCACGCTCATTCCTGCCGAACCCCTTGCCTTTTTAGACAAGTTGTTTGCGGACATCGACTATCAGCAATTTTTGCAGGGCGATGATGATGACGATTCGCACGAGTTTCTGAATCACTGGCAGCAGGCCGATCGGAAAGCAGCCCGGCTGGTGGCGCAAACCCTGTCGAAACCCAATCAATCCCTCACGGACTGGTCGGCAGTCCAACTGGTACTCGAACAGATTCCCTCTCAATCCATCCTCCACCTGGCCAACAGTATGCCCGTTCGATACGCGAACCTCTGTGGACTCACCGAACAACAGGCGGTGAGTGTATCCGCGAATCGAGGAGTTAGCGGAATCGATGGTTGTTTAAGTACAGCTGTTGGGGCAGCGCTCGCAACCGACCAGATCGTGACACTGCTGATTGGCGACGTTGCCTTCTTCTATGACCGGAATGCGCTCTGGTCAGCCCCTGTCCCTCCGAACTTACGAATTGTGCTCCTCAATAACGATGGCGGCCACATCTTTCGACTGATTGATGGACCCAGTCGACAACCCGAGCTGGAAACCTATTTTGAGACCCCTCACGGGTATACCGCCCGCAACACGGCCGCTGATGCTAAGATACAGTATCAGATAGCCGCTAAAGCCGAAACGTTAAGCTCACTCCTCCCCGATTTCTTTCGCCCCGGCAGTCAGGCGAAACTGCTGGAAATAAAGACAGACAAACGAATTAATCAGGAACAGTTTTTGGCGTACAAATCGCAGCTCAAAAATCTATATATCATCAACTAAAACTACAGTTATAGTTGATTAGGTGTTACGGACTTTTCCTGGCGAACGATTAAGAATAAGCAGAAATCTGTTTTCTTTGTTTATCAATCCTCCGTTACGAACCTTACGCTCATGAACCAACGTCTACGCCTGTCCATTACCTGCCTTATACTTATGGTGCAGGTGATCTCCTTTTCCTGCGCTATTGCCCAGGGTATCTCCTCCCCGCAAATCGATGCCCTGGTACAGAAAACACTGACTACATTCGATGTGCCGGGTATCGCTGTCGCTGTTATTAAAGATGGAAAGGTGATTCATAGCAAAGGATATGGCGTTCGTTCCCTCAAAACGGGGGAAAAGGTCGACGAAAATACCCTTTTTGGCATTGCCTCGAACAGCAAGGCCTTCACCTCAGCGGCTTTAGCGATCCTGATGGACGAAGGAAAACTGACCTGGGATGATAAAGTGATTGACTACATTCCGGAGTTTCGGATGTATGATCCTTACGTAACCGATGCCTTTACTATTCGGGATTTATTAACGCACCGAAGCGGGCTGGGGCTGGGAGCAGGTGATCTGATGTTCTGGCCCGACTCCAGTAACTTCACCATGAAAGACATCATTCATAATCTGCGTTACCTGAAACCCGTTTCGGGTTTTCGAACGAAGTATGATTATGACAACCTTCTCTACATGGTCGCGGGTGAAGTTGTTGAACGGGTGAGCGGAAAAACCTGGGAAGCTTTTGTGGAAGAGCGGATCATGAAACCCTTAGGCATGAACCGAAGCGCGGGAAGCTATAGTCGTCTGGCTGATAAGGTCAATGTTATTGATGCGCACGCGCCTGTTAATGGGAAAGTACAGGTGATTAGTCGGGATATGTTTCGCTTTGGGTATTCGGCTGGGGGCATCAACTCCAGCGTGGCCGACATGAGCAAATGGGTCATTATGCAACTTAATAAAGGCAAGTACGGCGGTAATCAACAATTGTTCAGTGAGAAACGGCAGGCCGATATGTGGGGAGCCCAGACCATTCTCCCAGTAAACCCTACCCCCATTCCGCCCTACAACACTCATTTTTCCGCGTATGGATTAGGCTGGGGCCTAAGTGATGTAAAAGGCTACAAGCAAGTAACGCATACGGGTGGGCTCGCAGGCATGGTGACGCAGGTAACGCTTCTACCCGAACTTCAATTGGGGATTATCGTTTTTACCAATCAGCAATCGGGAGCAGCTTTTAGCTCAATTACCAATACGATTAAAGACAGTTATCTGGGGGTAACCCCTACTGACTGGATCAAGGTGTATAGCGACCGGGTAAAAAAGGGACAGGATGAAGCCGATGCCATCACCAAAGGCATCTGGGAAACGATCGAGAAAGAGCAGAAAAGCAATAAGACCCCTGTCAACTTCGCGGCCTATATGGGAACTTACCACGATCTCTGGTTTGGGGACGTCCTGATCAGTTTAAAAAATGGAAAACCCTGGTTCCAGTCGCTGCGATCACCCAAGCTGACGGGCGAATTGTTTTTCTACAAAAACAACACGTTCATTGTCAAGTGGACTAACCGGAGCTTCGATGCCGACGCTTACCTCACGTTCCAGACCGATGAGAATCAGCAACCCGTCTCGATCCGGATGAAACCCATTTCGCCCCTCACCGATTTTAGTTTCGATTTTCAGGATCTCGACCTGAAGCGAGTACCCGCAGAACCAACCGGTAAACCCTGATGCACTCCACTATCGTGACATAACGTACCTATCTCCTCGTTATTCTTATGGTCTGGAAAAATCCTTTCCACACGCTCCAACCACCTGGTCTCACCGGCAATGATCAGGTTAAATTCAAGATCATTTTAGGCGCTCAACTGATTATTATCGCTGGATTATGGCTATCTGTTCTGGCACATCTCGTCGTTAATCAATATGGCCGGATTCTTGAACTGGTTTGTGTCTCGCTTACTCTTTTACCCATTTTCATCCTGTTGAAACGGTATCCCTATCGGATAGCAGCCTTGTATTTCATCAGCATAGCGATCCTGGATACCTTTTGGGTCGCGGTTTTACGCATCAGTCAAGGCACTGATTCGCTTGTTGAAAATAATTACTTCTATATTGTCTGTATTTCCATCTTTATATTGGATGGAAGAATAGCCTATTTTTTTGCTATTGTATCTGGTTTATTAGGCTTACTCTGTCGAGGTATAGCCGTTTATTATTTGCAGGAGCCTACTGATATTGGCCAATATCTTGCTTATATAGGTTCCTTCATGGTAGTTGCTTTCTTTACTGATTTGGTAAAAAAACTAACGGACGAAAATCAGGCGGCCATTGAAAGCAAGAATCGGCGACTCTCTGAGCTGAACAGCCTGAAAGATAAGCTGTTCAATATCATCGCCCATGATCTGCGCATCCCCATCGCTATCCTGAAAATGCAGCTCGAGCAGCTTCGGGATCGTAACCCGCAATCGAAACGGATTACGATTTCACTGGAAGAGTATCACCGATTGGTTGATAGTGTCGACAGGACGTATGTAACCCTGGATAATTTACTGCAATGGAGTCTACTGCAACGGGAAGCGCTTGGCAACAGACCTGTTCATGTCGATTTACCCCAACTTCTACAAGCTACCCTTGCTCTATACGACAATCAGCTTCAGTTCAAGGAGCTAAGCTTACAAACAAACATGGAACCAGCTGAGGTCTTTGTCGATAGCTACCAAGTGCAGATTATTATCCGTAATATTCTTCAGAATGCCATCAAATTCACGCCGGTGGGCGGTTCTCTTTATCTTCAGACCCAGGCAATGGCCGATGGCACTAAATTAACACTCACGGATTCGGGGATTGGTATGGACGAACCAACAATCGCTTCGTTGGCTAACTCCTTCATTTCCAGACCAGGCACAGGCGGAGAAAGAGGCACAGGCATTGGGTTGCAATTGGTCCATGAGTTAGTAGCAGCCAATGGAGGCCAGCTTACGATTCAGAGCCAGGTAGGCGAAGGAACAACGGTGGAAGTGCTGTTCCCAAAAAATTCGGAACTAGTTTCTATTGCTTAAAAGTTGTTCACCAGCCACGCATGGTTAGCATTTCTGTCTCAAGTTATCGTATTTCATGGTTCAATTAGTGAACGAGCCCTATGATGAAATACCTCCTGATTGCCATCGCCATCCTACTTGGGTCATCCCCTGTTTTAATTGCCCAGAAACCACCCGTCAAATCGCCCGAAAACGAAAAGTTTGTGTTCCTCAACAACGGGGCCACCGTCGGGATGATTATTAAATCGGTAGTAAAGGCCGATAAACAACGACTTAAATTAACCGATCAGCAACTACCCAAAGCCAAAGAGATCATCACGAAAGCTGTTATCGACTTTAACGAGGGCGTAAAAACGTTAAAAGCCTCGGGAATGAATCAGAAAAAATTAAGAACCCTGGCGCTGGGCGTAGAAGACGAAAAAGTAAAAGCCTATAAAGCGATCCTAACTCCTGAACAGTATCAGATCGTAGTCACGCAGCACAAAAAAGTGTATCCTGAAAGTAAAGTCTAGCCTACCAGCTTTGTATAGGTCTTACTATGTCTTTTCAACCTTAGCGAACCTGGTTCGTCGGCATTGATTTACCTTAGCCAAAACTAACAATCTATAAAAGGATAAAACTACTTGGAGATAACCATTTGACCACTAGTGAGTTTTAGTAAGACTCAACGTTATCTAATGGACTATGGACTTTCAAGAACTTATGCTCACTTATGGCTATCCTATCCTGTTTCTTGGGGTGCTGCTGGAAAGTGAAGCCTTTTTACTGGTCGGGGTGTATTTGGCCCACCAAGGGTATTTTTCCTTGCCAGCCGTCATTGGTTTGGCCGCACTTTCTTCATTTTGTATTACCCAGTTCTGTTTTTGGCTGGGCTGTCGCTACGGCAGTAACTTTATCCGCACACGGCCTCGTTGGCAGCTTCGCTACCAGCGCATTGAGCGACTGACGAATCGCTATGGCACAGGTTTGGTAATCGGCTTTCGGGCGCTGTATGGGTTACGGGGAGCCGTACCAGCCGCTGTGGGGCTGGCTGGCTTCTCTTCGGCCCGGTTTATGGTCTTCAATGCACTGGGGGCTTTAGTATGGGCGTTAGTGGTGGCTCTTTTAAGCAGCAATCTGGTTCAAGGATTTAACCAGCTTTATGAGAGCCTGCCTCCTTCCGAAACGATGGCCCTTTATGCACTGGCAGCTATACTAGGCTTAGGACTTGTTTTCCAATGGGTCAGACGGTCTCGCTTAAAAAGACAGACGGTTAATGGCCTCGCTATACAACGAGAAAATGGCTTGCCGTTGCCGGTAGAAACAGACTCCCACAGGTAGCGGCAAGGATTTTACCAACGTTTAATGAAGAGATTGTGACACGAGAAAGATGGCTTGGTTAAGCGTAAACTAGATTCTAGGGGATTCTTTAGATATTATTCTGATAATCAAAGACGATAGAATCCATAGAATCGATAGAAACTAAATTGGACGAGTACTAGGCTTTTCTAAAAAAGAAGTGGTATTGTCAGTAACCTATAAAGCCCTACAAACGCAACCAACTGGCTGCGCTTGTAGGGCTTTTGCTCTACTTAATAAATTCACCTGATTCGGTATCGATTAGTCGACACCAGCTGCCTTTTTGGTTTTCTCCTTGGCAACGGCTTTCAACTCTTTAGCGTCACTTTTAATCGCTTTCTTGCGAGCATGTTTCATTTTTCGATCCGCTTTAGCCTCACGAGTCTTGGCGTCAGAAATGCCCGCTATTTCAAGACCTTTGCCTGTAGCTGCATTCGAGCGTAGCTCCTTGGCTTTGGCCACTTTCTTTTCAGCTTTCTCTTCTTTTTTCTCGGCCTTGGCTACTTGAGCCGCCTGTCCAAAACTGGTTTGGGTTATGGTTAGCATCGCCAACAGCGAAGCACCTAAAATGATCTTTTTCATACTCGTTGTTTAATTTAGTGAAAGGATAAAATTTACTTACTCGATTTATTGGCACTGATAATCAAAGAACTAAAAAGTATAATTGGGCTTGGCGCCGGATCTCTCCTTAGCGCCAAGCTAGTCGTGAATGGTAGATTGGGAAAAGCGATCAAGCAATCACGTAAAACAGATTGCTTACTTAAAGCGCTGCGACCTTGTAAGAGGCCAGCCTGCCGACCCCGTCTCTGATTTTGTCGTGGAAACAGAGTTGGTCATCTTACGGAGTAGACTATACGAATGTCTCAGAGAGCGAGTCTTATAATCCTCGCTCTTACCAGGCGTACCAGGATTAAGAGGTTGGGCCTTGGCCGTTTTAGACTGAATGAATCGGTAAGCCAGATAACAATAACTGAGAATGATTCCTATCTCGATTACCGTGTTGAAGGGTTCTCGTTCATAGCGGCCTAACTTCATGTCATTATACCAGTCAATCAGTACCCAGCAATACCCTACAAGCAACACGCTACTAGCCAGCATGATACCTGGTACTATTTTTGATCTTTTCATAATTGAATTCTCTAAGGTCAACACTTAATGATAGTTCAAGGAATGCTGCTGCACTTGATACGCCGATTGAACAGACAGCAGGAGTCATTGCGCGATACCGAGAATAGCGCAACTGCAAACCAACAAGAAATGAATGACTCATAGACGCCAGATGGCATGCATTACTTGCAGACGCCTACGTTTGGGAGGCTTGTCTATAAAGAAAGCCAATGGCGTTAAAGCGAACACAAAAGACCAATCTACAGACAGCGCTATCGGCCGATTGATCGGAGTGATAACAGCTTGAGCTGGAAGGATTTTTCGCTTGACACCCGCCGTAGATTGAGGTAATCGGGCCGATGTTCCGAGAACATACGTATCATACGCATCGCCAAAGCTATCGCCGGTCTCGCCTAAATCTATTTCCAGCACAGCGCACCCGTAAAATAGACTAACCAGAAATACAGTCAACTGAATAGCTACCTGACGACTCCAGCCAACCAGAACGGCTCTCCGCTTCAAAGAAGTAGCGCAAAAAATCGGACTGTTTTTGATGGGGTCTACCGAGATGCTTAGCACAGACGGATTTAGATTAGACGTAAAACGGGTTGACTACTAAAAGGATCATATTAGATGAATATGGGTCCTGTCAAGCGAGAAGGCGATATGGATAGTCGATATCTTGGCAAAATGTTTGCCACCAGGTTATTTCATGGATGCGACCCAGGCGGATCGGATGCTTGAAAAACACTGGAAAATAGCCTCCATGTTAATTATTCCCAATACTTACCTATACCATTGTTACTTGGAAATACATTAAGCATATCATAGTTGTGTAACTAAGTAATTTCACTCATGGGTCATAAATTCTACAGAGTTGAGGAAGAGAATAGGCAACTTGAAAAGAAGCGCATTTATAATTAATCTAATTTAACAATTATAGATATATCCTCAAGGTTATATGCCATTTATCAAATCAATCGTATGATTTTATTGATAAGGTAAGCTGATGACTATAACTGAAATTAACTGATCGCACCTTTAAATGTGCATTCTGGACTATAACAGGCAGCTAAAGCTTAACGGAATAATACTTAGCGAAAACATTCCTGAGCAATTACGTGTTGGTCATTGCATTCACCATACATATTCAACTCATGGGTAATTTATTGTACACCATCGCTGTCATATTAGTCATCATTTGGCTATTGGGCTTTTTAGGAGTTTTAGGGGCTGGCATTGCCGGTAGCGGCCTCATTCATATTTTGCTGGTGATTGCTGTGATCGCTGTCATTTTGCGATTGATACAAGGTCGGAGTGTCTGATTAGCCTTCTATCGATTACAAAAAAGGCTAACCAACACGGTTAGCCTTTTTTGTAATCGATAGAAGCTCGCCTTTATAACTTCCCGTTCCTTACCTAATGCCCAGACTCCAGATGGCTGTCACTCAGTTTTATTTCCTGTTGTTTATGTTGCAATAGCGCCTTGAGTTTGAGTAGTAAATCCCAATCCGTTAACCGGGAGGCTTGGTTGCCCACGATCTGAATCAGTTGCTCTAATTCCGCAACGGTCAACCAATAGCTCGACTGGCTGGATCGTTCTCGACGAAATTCATCCAGACACATCCGCTCAATATGCTGACGCTCATACGTTAGATAGCTAGAAAGACTATCACCCTCCCTAATAGTATCGGCTGCCCGAAAGACTTTGATTCGGATGATCGTTGTGGTCGGCTGAACGAGCCCTAACCGGGTCAACTCATCATAAAATTGAATCCAACTGGTGAATTGCGAAGGTAATTCAAGATGATAGTCAAGTTTCTGACTAGAAGCATTAGGTTCTGTTCTGTTCATTCAACAGGATGTACAGGTATATATTTAGAAGATTACACATAACAGACCCTCCAAGTCGACACGTTAACGGATTCTTAGTGGGCCATACCTACCGGGTATCGTACTATAGATTTCATTGTGTACTGTGGGTTTAATCAGTAGGCACTAAGTCGGGCATAACCAAACAACTAGGGTAAATTTCCGACTTGTGTCTGAAATGCAATTAGTATAACTCTAAACGCTCAATTTCACCCCAATCAAAACCTCCTGTAGTTCCCTTAGTGATATGATGATGAGTCAAGACACTCAATTTTGAGAGTCGCTGGACGAATGCACGACGTTCTTCTCGATCTGACAGTTTACTAATAAGCTGGGATAAATGTAGCCGGGGCGCCGGAGCGTTAGTTATGACAGATGATACAATTCAAGAGCAAGCGCTTAGCGGTTTCAGCTACTTCCTGATCCTGGCGACTTGCCCAACCCATCTGACCGTGGCGACCAAACCACACACTTTTTACCAATCGATACGTCATCCACATAGCGGGTTAAAATATGCTCTTAATCAGCCCTTTTAGCCCTCGATGTAAACGCTTGTATACAGTCGTACAAAACACACTGGAAAATCACCCAAAACTCATTCTACAAAAGGCTCATGAACCAAAAACCTCTTGCAACGTTTTAGGCTCCTGCCGCTGGGCATTATTCAATTGGTGGCGCAGGGTAGAGGATTTTCGATAAGCTTCCTTGCGGGTCAGTTGCAGATTGCCCATCGGTCGGTTTTCTTCCAGACAACGGAAGGGTGTAAACGAAAGGTTTTCCATGATCGGAAAATTGTCTTCGCCCGATACGTCCTGCTGGGGAATCCGTAGTTTGGCGACCGTCACGAATGGCGATAGGGATTCGGGCCATTCGGTGGTTAGTTCTTCAATGGGCATTCGCCGAAGATCTTTGCAGAGTTGTAGCTGAATGTCGAATTCGTAGGGGTGCTCGTTCAGTTCAGCCACCAACGCCGGACGAAAAACCTGCCCGGCCGCTTTTACATCGATCTCGCGCCGAGTCACTAGGTCGGCATATTGTTTGACGGGTTTGGCACGCAGTTTGGCCACATAGTCTCCATGACGAACAGCCCCCATGGTATAGAAGCTGTGCAGCAGACAGTTTTCGGGTTTGATCTTTTTGAACGACGAAAACGCCCGAAATTCATGCCAGGAGTCTTTGTTAGGGAAAAACGTACCAATACCCGTCAGCCAGTCGTAGGCAAATTTGAGCCGTCCCAGTGCGCCTTTGGCAAAGTAGTCGTTCACTTTCAGAAACAACTTATCGATGTACTGGTAGTGTTCGGCCGAGTTGCAAAAGAAAATCGGCCAGTTGATCAGGTTGTAATCGAAATTACCACAGTCGGCTGCTTCGTCAAGCATTACCTTTCCGGTGATACCCATAATCTTGATGGCCAGCCCCATCGCCAGCCCGCTATTCTGATCGGTGGTGACCCGGGCCGATCCGTTCGAAAAGCGAATAACGGCTTCGTACTTCCCTGGCTGGGCATACAGCCCCTGCGCCAGTTCGGCGGGTAGGTTGGGCAGAATTTCGAACTCGGCCCTGGCTGCGGCATAGCCTTTGGCGTGGGCATCGCGAGTATGGTAGTTAATGCCGCTGATGTTGGGTGAGTTGGTGACAAACTGTTGAATGTCGTCGGTGATTCGACGCACCTTCTGGTCGAAATCAGCTTCGATCCGTTCCAGACTCGGGCTAAATTTTACATAGGTAGTGGCCATACGTGAAGTCGGTTACAGTTCGCTAATCCATTTCAATGCAGAGATACTCGGAATAAAACAGTATTCTCCGCCTTTTACGATATTGAATGTTTGTAAACCCCGGTATCGTTTTACCAATGGATCGGCTGGCATTGTAAAAAGTCCTTCTTTATCCTGAACACCAATCATCGGATCTTTTTCTGTCCCTAAATTTTGGGAATTGCCATCATTTGCCCACTGTTTTTGCAAAAATTCCAGTGTGCCCATCGCGTTCGCACTGATTCCCATGAAATATAGTCCACGTTCTTTTTTGTCATCTTTCGTAACGTCTGGCGGCACAATATCGCCAAAGGTTACGCTTCGACGAATGATGCGGTGAAGTCGCTCATCTTCCAGCACAAACGTTTTCGAATCTCTGGGATTCATCCTTCTTATATGTGAGCTGAATGGACATTTCTTTCCGAACTCATCATTCTTAAAAGAAAAATGATTATTTCTAGTAGGATCGTCCCCTAGTTCTTTATCATCTTTTTCGGGCGTCAGCACTAAGGGGGCACCACTTCGCCAACGGCCAACCATTTTGGCTGCTAACAATTCACCTTCCTGCGGAGTACTTGAATTTTCCTGAATGTATTTATTAAAATCGGCAACCTGACTTTGGTATTTTCTGAAAACTAAATAGGAACCATTTTTACCTAAAACATCAGGCTTCGGATAGGGCTTTGTAATATCTCCTTCACCGGGATAACCCAAAATAAATTCGCCTGCTTTCAACGGGCGATCAAAGCCAGGTGGCGTATCAATGCCACTACCTTCCACCTCAGGATTACTAATGCCATCGCGGAAGCCAAAGACATTCTTCACTTCTTCTGTCGCGCCAAAATCTTGACTCTTCAGCAGTTTTATTCCCTTATTAATGCCAAATTTAGATCTGAATTCCTGGAGTTTCTTTTTCCAGTCTTCTTCATTATTGGCAATAACTGCTGCTGCCATATGAATATTGGCCTCTTTGAAATCTTTTTCCCAATTTTTGGGATCATTCACACCAACATCATTTAAAAATACGGCTCTATTTTTCATGCCTTCCCTGAATGATTCCGGAAAAGAATCCAGCGAATCGGTAGGGAGTCCTATTTTCGCTAAGCCTTTGTAAGTGAAGGCTATTGCAACAGATGCATCGTCATTCTTGTGCCAATCCTTAGCAGACGTTATTAGCGGTAGCAGTTCTTTTACTACTTGTCTGGCCTGCTTTGCATCGTCAATTTCAAGAATTGCTATTGTCCCGTAATAGGGAACGGGACGACTTCTGAGTATCAATGCCTGAATATCCTCCAACGCAATACTTACGTTATTTGGATTGAAAATTCTTTTTAAAAATTCAAGAGCCATTTCTTAAGTAGATTATTGAATTACTTCTGGATTTGATTCGCTTCGTCAATGGCTTTGTTCAGCCCTGCAATTATTTTATCGTTACGACGAACATCATTAACTGTCAGATGCGGGACGCCAACATACCAACCGGTTGCGGTAATCTGGTGGTCTAAAATAAATTGCTTTACACTCGGATCTTTAATACCAGGCCAACCTTCCACGTTTCCAAAAATAATATCCATCAGTTGCGGAATTTTGGTAGCAAAATCGTCGATATAGGCATCCCAATCACCATCATAAGCCGTGCAGAATAGAATTTTAGTGTCATTATCCAGCAGTACAATCCGTAAATCGTGGAGTGTACCTACTTTGGTAGCGCCTTTTAAATTTCCATTGGCGATTTCCATTATCTTTTTCAAATTTTCGGCACCGCCCGGCTTCAGATTTGCAATGGCAGTAAGTTCAGATACTCTTCCGGAACGAAGCCCTTTTTTACCAGCCGATGTAGTAGAATGATCATATCCATCGTCGATTCCCTCTGAGAAATTTGCTTTAATAAGCTCCGTCGTCAGTTTGATATTGTCGATAACACTCATGTCAGTAATGGTTTTAAGGTGTTAAAAAATTAATTGATGGATAACCAAAGTTTAAAAAGTCTTTCTGCTGGTAGGCAGGATTAGGATAGGCTTAAAAACTCTATTCACTATTTTTGTTTTTTCAGTTTCCACTATGGAATCTATTCTCCAAGCGCTTTCGTCAAATGATACCGACTAGTAGCGCGGTAAATCGCGGCCTCAATCCATAGCGTACGCCTGTAGCATTAGCCTTTAAGGCTTGACTACTACTTCCCGCTCAGTCGTTCCAGATCCGAAATGGCAAGCCGGTAAGCCAGTTGAGCCGAGTACAGATCCACTTCGGCTTTACTCAGGGCAGCCTGCGTTTCCAGCACGTCGCGTTTGAGCGCCAGGCCAGCCGCCAACCGATCCGATTTTAGTTTCAATTCATCGCGCCGGTACTGAGCCGCCTGAGCGGCAATTGGAATCAGTGACTGCCCCTGACGAGCCTTTCGATATGCCTTCTGCATTTCGCCCGACACGTGTTCACGCACGTACTGCTGGTTTTCTTCGGCCTGTTTCTGCTGAGCCAGTCGTTGATTCATCGTCGATTTGCGCTGACCAAAATCCAGAATACGGTAGCTCAATTGCAGACCCAGAAAATAGTTGCTCTGCGGCAGGTCGGACAGTACGTTCTGAAAGATGTAGCCGCCGGCTGCGTTCAGATTCGGCAGGTAGTCTTTCCGGGCCGCCTGCACCCCCAGATCGGCTTTCTGGCGCGTCTGGTCGGCTTCCAGTTGGTCGATATTACCGGTTTTGGCCGTTTCCAGATAGGTGCTCAGTGGGGGCAGTTCAGCCGGAGCGTCATCGACCGCAACAACCGTAAGGGGTGCTTCGGCGGGTTGGCCCAGTAGTTCGTTCAGGTCAGCCGTATAGTCCTCGATTTGGTTGCGGGTCTGAAGCAGTTGCTGCTGCTGATTCGCCAGGTCAGCCTGTAAACCCACTTTGTTGACCGCATCGGTTTTGCCTGCCAGTAGCGCACTTTCGATATCGTACAGCTTCATCTGCGTCAGTTCAATCGTGGCCTGAATCTGTTGCTGTTGCCGCTGGGCAATCAGCAGGCCCAGGTAGAGTTTTTCAACCCCCTGTCGGATGGCCCGTTCGGCCTGACTCACCTGGGTGCGAGCCAAAGCCGCATCGGTCTGCGCTACCTTGATACCCTCCTTGATTTTACCAATCTGACTAATGGGCTGAACGGCCATTACGTTGCCCAGAAACAGGTTATGCTTGGCTTCGAACAGGGTCAGATCCTGCTGGGGTAGCGGAATTGGTGTACTGCCCGGCAACACCCCAATCGACCCGCGCGGCAAGGTCAGGTCGCGGGTAACGCCGTTGTAAGCATACAGCCCGTTGGCTAATACATAAGGGTAGAGTTTGCTCCGGGCATCACCAATTTTGGCGTCGGCCTCATCGACTTTGTAGCGGGCTATTTTCAGCCGGCGGTTTTGCTCAATGGCCTGTTGCTGAGCCTGCGTCAGGGTGAGCGCTGGCGTTTGCGCCCATAACGGACTGGTCAGACTGGTCAACAGACAAACGAAAAGGGAATGTATATTTTTCATGATTGGTTCGATCAGGCTGGCTCGTGGGCCAGTTTCTCTTTGTCTTTAGGTTTTACTGCCATCACAAACAACACCGGAATCACCAGCAGGGTCATGACCATCGAGAAAACAACTCCAATGGCCAGCACACTCGCCAGCGGACTCCACATGGGCGAACCCGACAGGATCATCGGCACCACGCCAATGGCTGCTGCCATCGTGGTCAGGAAGATAGGACGCAACCGGCGTTTACCCGCTTCGATAGCCGCCGTGCGAATATCCATTCCTTTGGCAATCAACTCATTGGCATAATCGACCAGGATGATGGCGTTACGAACCACAATTCCCGACAGGCTGATGAGTCCCATAAAGGCCGTGAAACCAAACGGATTGCCCGTGAGCAGCAGTCCCAGCAAAGCCCCGAAGATGCTCAACGGAATGGAGGCCATCACCACCAGCGATTCTTTCAGATTGCGGAACTGGAACAGCAAAATCAGGAAGATCAGAACAAGGCTGATGCCCAGCGCAACGGTCATCTGACTAAACGTGGCTCTACGGTTTTCATCTTCGCCCCCGTATTCGATGCGATAACCAACAGGCAGCTTAAGTTCAGCAATCTGTGACTTGATGACTTTCAGTACTTCCGAAGGCAGGGTATTCCCGCTCGTCTCCGATTGAATGGTTAGCGTGCGTACCCCGTTGCGGTGCATGATCCGGCCCGTTTGCCACTGGGGTAAGAGATCGGCAAGTTGACGGAGGGGGACGCTGCTCCCCGTAACAGGCGAGCTTAGGTACGTATTCTCCAGATCGGTGAAGTTCCGACGGTTTTGCGCATCCAGTTGCAAGACGAGGTTGATGGGTTGATCCCCTTCGTAAATAACCGATACGGGCGCACCCGAAAAACCCGTGTAGAGGCTGGTGGCTACCCCCGTGGTGGTGAAACCGAGTCGGGCTGCTTCCTCCTTCAACTGAATCCCTACCCCGTAATAATCTTCGCGGAAGTCGCTACGAACCAGCGCGCTACCGGGCGCTTTTCGAACAATGTCCTGCACCTGGGCGCCAATTCGTTCCAGTTCGGCCAGATCGTTGCCGATAATACGCACCTCAACGGGGGCAATCATCAACGAACCCTGCTGCATCAGGCGAACGCGGGGCGTGCCATCGGGTACAATAGCGGCCACCTTATCGGTCAGCTCGTCGGCCATTGCTTCGGTTTCGGCGGTGGTGTGCGTGTTGATCAGAATCTGGCCAAAATTAGTAACAGGTGGTTCGGGCGAGAAATTGTAGTAGAATCGGGGGGCACTCGTACCAATGAACGCTGCGTAACTTTCGACCCGTTTGTCCTTGTTAATAAGGCTCTCCAGCCGGGCTACGGCTTCTTTTGTTTTGTCAAGTTTGGTTCCCGTAGGCATCCAGAGTTCAAGGACGAACTGATTACGCTCTGCTGCCGGGAAAAACTTCTGACGGATGCCTTTGAACAGCAGTCCCGAAGCGGCAATGGAGACGATCGCAAAAATCAGCGTAACGGTCCGGTGATTGACGCACCAGCCGATGGCCGCGTCGTAACCGTCCTGCATGTAATCGAGTAATGATTTTCGTTTCCGCTTGCCAGACGTTTTTTCGTCGGTGCCAGTCACATGGTGCAAGCCTTTTTTGATGAAGGTGTAGCACAAAAATGGCGTCAGGAGCATGGCCACCACGAACGACGATGCCAGGGCAATAGACACCGTAATGGGCAACGAGACGATAAATTCGCCCACTGACCCGCTGAGAATCACCATAGGCAAAAACGACGCGATGATGGTAGCCGTGGCCGTTAGCACCGGTACCACCAGATCATTGGCACTGCGCCAGGCGGCTGTCCAGCGATCGATACCTTCGTCGAGCAATTCCACGTAGTTGTCGGCAATCACAATGGCATCATCGACCACCATTCCCAATACCACAATCAGAGCTGCCAGCGAGACCTGATGGAGTTCGATACCGAAGGTGTGCAGCAGAGCAAACGTAACGGCCACCGTCACTGGAATGGCCATGGCCGCCACGGCAGCAATGCGGAACGGAAGCAGAATGATGGTAACAATGACGACCGAAATAATGGCCAGAAAGAACTCCCGGATAAAATCGCTGACACTGTGCTGCACCACGTGCGGCTGATTGACGATGGTGCTTAGCTTGATCGAACTGGGCAGACTTTGCTGGATTTCAGCCAGTTTACCAGCAACCTGATCACCAAATGCTACAATGTTGTTGCCTTCCTGCATTTCCACTGACAGCATCAGCGCCCGATGCCCGTTGACCGAGATTTGCGAGCTGGGTTCAGCGTATTCGCGCTTGATATTTGCTACGTCTCCCAGCCGAATCACTGACCCCAGTGGCGTAGTGCCGACCACCTGCCGGGCCACTTCCTGTTCGGTATTGTAGTACCCCTGTGCATAAAGCGGCACCTGGCTGTCGTCGGTTTTAACATTGCCGGTGGCTTTAATGGCGTTTTGCGCCTGGAGCACCTGCACCACCTGCGGCCATTTGACCCCGTATTGAGCCATCTGCGCCGAGTTGGCCGTAATGGTAATTTGCTCTTTCTGCTGACCGTACCGCCGGATTTTCGATACAGCTTTTACCGTCCTGAGGCCGTCTTCAATGCGTTTCAGGTAGTCATCCAGTTCCGAATAGGTCAGTTTATCCGACTCCAATCCAATCAGCATGGCCACCGTATCGCCAAAGTCGGTGTTGACAATGGGCCCCTGCACGCCCTGCGGCAAATCGAGCGCTTTGGCCTGGTTCAGATCATGCCGCAATTTGGACCAGAAGATGTCAGGATTTTTGACGTTCTCTTCCAGTTCGACGTTGATAACCACAGCTCCATCACGGCTGGTCGAGTAGGTCTTTTCTTTCCGCACTTCGGCGTAGCCAAACAGATACTGCTCCAGTTTGCGCGTGACCTGATCTTCGACCTGGGCCGAGTTGGCACCGGGGAACAGCGCAATGACCAGCCCAGTGCGGATGGTGATTTTAGGGTCTTCCCGGCGGGGCATCGTCAGCAACGAATACACGCCCACCAGTACCGTCAGGAAAACGACACTCAGCGTCACCTGTGGGTATTTCAGCGATGCTTTGATGGGGTTCATTGGGCTGGTTGATTAAATTGAACAGACGCACCATCCTGTAGCTTCTGCGCGCCACCTGTCACAATCAGATCGTTGGCAGCTAGTCCCGACGTAATCTGAACATCACTGGCGTAAACCTGACCAATGGTTATTTTCCGTTTAAATACCTGATTTTTGGGTACATCAACTATAAAGACATACGTCGAACCGTCGGCATCGCGCTGAACGGCATTGCCGGGGATCACCAGCGACTGGCTCCGCTGGGAGGATGGCAACCGGGCGTCAGCAATCATGCCGGGCCGGATCTTCAGGGCTGGATTGGCCAGGTCGATCTTGACCGAATAGGCGCGGGAAGCCGGATCGGCAACGGCTCCAATCAGCGATACCTTGCCCGTAAACGTTTGCCCCAGTGCCGGAATCGAAACCTGGGCCGTTTGTCCCAACCGCAGTTGCCCTACTTCCGATTCCGGCACCGATACGCGCACCTTAATGGGTTGAATGTCGGCAATCTGGAACAGGGGTTGTCCCTGCGGAATAATTTCGCCGGGGTTGGCTCCTTTACGGGCCACAATACCAGAAATGGGCGAAACGAGTTTGGTTTCTTTCAGGTTTTTGGCGGCCAGTTGCTGGCGGGCTTTTACCTCTTCGAGTCCGGTTACGGCTTTTTCGTAATCACTAGGGGTAACACTCCCGCGTTCTTTCAGAATAGTGAGCCGGTTATATTCGTCCTGCACACGGGCCACGTTGGCGTTGGCAATGGTCACGCCTAGTTGGTAATCAGTGGGTTCGATGGAGGCAATCAACTGCCCCGCCCGGATGGTTTGCCCTTCCTGAATCGTAACCCGATTCAGTTTTCCGCTGACCATAAATCCCAGATTAACCGTTGTTTCGGCTTCAGTCGAGCCGCTCAGCATCAGTTGGTTGCTGGTGGACGAATAGCTTACCCGACTGACAACTACGGGTATGGCGGCTATACTTTTTACTTCTTCAGACGACGAGGGCGGATTTTGGGAGTTGTTTGTAGTTGACTGGCAGCTACTGAGCCAAAGTCCCACAACGAGGCAAACCAGATGAAGGCGCGTTGCGTTAATAAAACTGTAAGATGGCTGGCACATGGAATGATGAAAAAAATACTGTATAAAGTAAGCCGGACTGCGTGAGGTTATCGGTTTATAATATTACCAAATTTACACTATATTTGTTTTTTCAGTTTCCTTCTGGATTAATTTTTTTCAATTGACACCAAAAGCTAGTACCGACGAGCGGATTATTGCCGCTGCTATGAATCTGTTTCTGCGCTATGGTTACAGCCGGGTCACGGTCGATGATATCGTGCGGGAGTTGGCCATGAGCAAGAAAACCGTGTATAACCATTTCCCTAACAAGTCGGCCATTCTGATGGCGTGTATCGATTCCTTTGTACGCACCTTCCGTCAGCAGGCCGAGACCATTTTGGGAAATACCGAACTCCCTATTCGCGAGAAACTGAACCTGTATTTACGACATATTGGCCTAAGCTTTAGCCACATAAGTCAGGAATTTATGCAGGACATCAAGCGGAGCGAACCCGAAGCCTGGGAACGCCTGTGTACGTACCGCCGGGACGTAGTGCTCCGGCATTTGAGTGCGTTAATGGACGAAGGAGTAGCGGCTGGCTACATCCGCAACGATGCAAGTCGGCACCTGGCCATCCTGGCTTACATCGGAGCGATGGAACAACTCGACGACCCTGATTTTGTGGCGCAGTTTCCTAGCGTTTTCGTCCAGGCTGTTCCTACTCAGATTCAGGAGCGAGCTGATCAATTAATCAAACTGCTACTGCATGGTCTACTGACCCCCGCTTTTTGGGAGGCTCAAATGGCAACCGAGCAATACCCCTAACGTACCGTAAACGATGGAGTAGGTTACCTATTGGGCACAAGTCGGAAATTTACCCTATTTGTTTGATTATGCCCTAAGTCGGCGTGCATGAAGGTAGGCTCACAAAAATACATCGCAATATTACGATAATTATTTTTTGCGTACTCTATCAGGAGGGTTCATTTTCTATGACTATTTCATGCGTAATGCTGCTATAAGAACTGCCCTACTTAACCACTAGTTTTGTCGAGATTAAAATTACGAGGCTGTTTAAACTTTACGGAAAATCCCCAAAGCTGTGTGAATTTTGAGGTGCGAACT
>NZ_BAAHBI010000056.1:0-880 GCF_054776755.1 Spirosoma litoris
GGTGAGCACATTGCCCGGTACCGGTGTATTGATCCGCGTATTGTTAATATCACTGGTCGCAATCGGTGCCTGCACACAGTTGGTGGCGGGGATATTCACCACTTTGGCACTACAGCCGTTGGTGGTATTCACCGTCAGCGTCAGGCTGGAGCCCGAAGGCACATTCACCACCTGGTTGCCAGAAACCGTGCCCGCACTGGCCACCACCGTGGCTCCCGACACCGTGGTGAAGCTCACCGAGTAGGTCGAACCATTACAGATCGGTGCCCCCAGGGTGATGGCTGGATTCTCACAGGCGTTGGTGCAGGAGGCTGGCGAGCCAACGCTGAGGTTGCTCACGCAGCTACCATTGGTGGCCGTGACCACCACATTCGTTCCAATCGGGATGTTGATCACGGTATTACCCGAGACCGTACCTGCCGAAGTGGTTACCGTGCCAGCTCCGTTCAGACTGAAGGCGACCGTATAGGTGCTGCCGTTACAGATGGGCTGACCCACGCTCAACTGAGGCTGGCTACAGCTTGGGTTGGCTGGGCAGGACGCCGGTGAGGTCACCGTCGTCGAGTTGGCACAACTGGCTCCGCTGCTGGCCGTCAGGATCACATTGGTGCCCACTGGTATGCCACTCACGATCGTACCTGAAAGCGTACCCGCGCTGGCCGTGATGGTGGCTACACTGCTAAAGAAGCTTACCGAGTAGGTGCCATTGGCGGGGTTACAGACCGGAGAACCCACCGTTAGGGTTGGCTTCTCACAGGCCAGCGGCAATACCGTAATGCTGACGGTGGCTTTATCACACTTACCCGCACTGTTACAAGCGGTGTAGGTGAAACTGTCAGGACCACTGTAGCCCGTTGTCGGCGTATAGGTATACGTACCA
>NZ_BAAHBI010000057.1:0-3431 GCF_054776755.1 Spirosoma litoris
ACCTGATTGGGCCGTAGAACGACCAAGTCTTTGATCAGGTTCGGGTATTTGCGAAACCGATGTCGGGAAAAGGTGGTGATCACCTTCCGCCTTCGCTTTCTGATTAACAGATGGTTAGCTGCCATTAAGTCGAACAAGGCATCCCGACCCATTTTTATTCCCCGTTGTCCCAGTTCTTCTTTCAGGAGCCAGTATAGTTTCTTGCCTCCCATGCGAGGGTGATCTTTTCGAACCGCTTCGATCAGCTCCAGTACTTGTTGATCGGCTTCTTCACCTTTGATAAGCCGATGGCTATGTTGATAGTAAGCTTGCCGACTAAAACCAAACAACCCGGTGATCCGCCGGACGCGGAGGTGAGGATAGCTTACTCGAAGGAGTTGGATTGCTTGGTAGCGGACTTTTTTTCAATAGCGATGCCCAGCTCCTGCTCGGCAACCCGAATCACAGTCGAATAATAAAGCACCTGAGTTTGGGCTTGCTCCAGCTCTTTCTGAAGCTGTTTGACTTGTCGGGCCAACTCATCGGCTTTATGGGCCATCTGCTCGACAATCGTTGGCGGTGGCTGTTTGCTGGCTTGTTTCATGGCATCGGTGCGCTGAAAGTTCTCGTGGCGTACCCGGTCCAGCCACTTTCTAACCGTGTGGCGGGTCAAAACGTTGAACTTGGCCATGGCCTGATCAATGGTCAGTCGACCCAGGTTGATCTCTTCAACCATCTGACGCATCTTGAGCTCATGCGCCTGAGTACGAAGCAAAAATAAGTGGTCCATCTGCTTAAAGTGATGGTAAACTTATTTTCGGACAAGACCAGCTAAAGAACTGTTAATGAAGCCTTTGAAAATAGCCGCGTTAGCTCATCTTGATTTAAATTAAGGGCTTCAATGCGCCGTTGCACCTGCCGTAATCCGGCTTCTTTTGTTCGTTGGCTATTCGCTTTGATTTGGGTTTTCTTATAGGGTTCTTCCTTCGTTATCATATTCCATATAATGACTGCCAGCTTTCGGGCAGTGGCCGTTATAGCTGCTACCCGACCTTTCCGGTAAGCAATTCGTTTGAAGAAGGGAGTAAGTTCATGATTGGTCTGATTGCCAATTGAATTCGCAGCTTGACGTAAGGCAGAAGCGATATAGGACTTACCCGAAGGGGTACGATGGCTAATGATGCGCCCCCCACTAATTTTATTGTTAGGTACCAACCGAAGCCAACTAGCAAAGCTTTTTGCCGAGGAAAACTTATGAATGTCCTTCCCCAAGGTAGTTAACAGACAAAGAACGGTATTATAACTGATGCCCGATATGGCAAACAGATCCGTTTGAAAATACTGATACGCCAAGTTGGATAGGTCAAAAGCAGGGGTATGCTTACTGGGCTTTTTCTCGTGTTTCGATAGTTTCTTCTCCGCAGGTTTCGACACCGACTCTAGGGGAACACTTCGTCGTAAAGCTTGTTCAATTACCTGGTCACACGACAGCAGGGCGTTTTGATAATGTTTGTAAAAATCCAAAGACGCTTGCAATTCAAACAACAGCTCCTGTCGCCATGACCCCTGAAGCGATTGGGCAATTTCCTGTTGAGACTTTTTCATCCGCACATCCACTAAAGAGGCTAAATAGTATGGATCGTGGTTTCCAGCCAGAATGGCTTCCATAATGGCCAGCCCAGATTTTCCCGTAATGTCCCGAATAGCCACATCCAACCGAACATTCATCAACCGAAGCGCTTTCTGCATTTTATGGGTATAGGTAGCTAGCTGCTCAATCAGATGTTGCCGATGATAGTAGTAGGTACGAAACTCCTGAAGCGTATCGCTCAGCAAAAAACTACCGGACAATAAACCTAAGGAATGAAGTTTTTGAATCCACAAACAGTCGATAACATCCGTTTTTCGGCCTTTAACATTCTTAGTTTGGCTACCACCAACTAGAAGTACGTCAAACCCAGCTTGCTGTAAGGCGTTGAAAAGTGTTTGCCAATAACTGCCCGTGCTTTCCATGGCTATCGTCGTAATGCCATGCTGCCGCAAATGGTCAATGAGCAGTTGGTGATCTTGGGTATACACCCCAAAGGATCGTACATTTTCCTTATTCTGATCGATGGCTACCCAATGTTCGCGGGAGCCGATATCGATGCCAGCAGCTTGTGAATTAATAACCGGAAGAGTTGCCGTTTGCTTTCCCATACGAATTGACGATTATAGGAGTGAAATGGCTTCAGGGAATGCATGGATGGATAAAAGATTTTTCTATTCGGGATTCTCTTGGGGAGATCACCAGTGTATTCATCAATTGCCTCTGCTTTTAACAAAGGCCTTATACATTCCAGCCCAGATTTTAGGAAGGACTTGAGAGTACCATTGAATCGATGAGCTTATAGCTGAAGCCCTAACAAGATAATAAAATGGCTCAAGCTAGCCTTTCTCATGTTGTCATTGTTATTCAATAGCACCAGCGCAATCGGGGGATTTTAGGACAAGACACAATCTGCGCCAGATAGGTCCCGATCTGTTCCACTTCTTCCAAGCGTCAAGCATCAGGGGGGTCTCGTCGGCGGGCCAGATCCTGGTAGTGTTGTAGACCCAGCAAGCGACGAAATGCCACCAGCGGAATAGGCAAGTGTTGCAGTCGGGTAAATAACCCGTTGACCCTACATGAGTGCTTAAGGCGGATGAAGTTTTCTTATTTTTATCCCTATGAAGTTGAACAGAATACTCATTTTCCTGCTGCTCGTTAGCGGTTTTAGCCAGTGTAAGCAATCAGCGGTTTCCCCTCCGGTTACCACCAGCCCAACCAGAGATGATAATCTGGCGATGGGCAATCCCGATGGGGCCAGACCGCTGGAGTCCAGTCCAAACGCCTACTTGATTACCAGGCCAACCTACAGTGTTTCCTATAACAAGTCAACCGGTATTGCCAACTGGTGCAGCTGGCATCTGAGTACCGCCTGGAAGGGGTCTGCTTTACGGTATGGCGGTAGTTTCATTCCGGATCAAAGCTTGCCCACTACCTGGTATCAGGCTCGCCATACGGACTATACCAATAGCGGCTTCGACCGAGGTCATCTCTGCCCCTCCGATGATCGGGATAGTACGGCCCAGGAGAACCAGACTACCTTTATTCTAACCAACATCGTCCCTCAAGCCCCTCAACACAATCGGCAGGCCTGGAAGAATCTGGAAGATTACACGCGTGGTTTGTTGGCTCAAGGGAATGAGGTCTATATCGTAGCGGGCACTTATGGAAAAGGGGGCGAAGGTGATAACGGCAAAGTAAGTAGTATTGCCAACGGTAAGCTGACAGTTCCTGCTGTACTGTGGAAAATAGTGGTTGTGTTGCCGGTCGGCTCAGGGGATGTGAATCGAATTAGCGCGCAGACGCGGGTGATAGCCGTCTGGATGCCCAATACCAATATGACGGGCCTGCAACCCTGGACGCG